>CBFHBI010000022.1:0-11773 GCA_965653755.1 uncultured Blastocatellia bacterium | reverse complement strand
CGCCGGCACCGGCCTCTCTTTCAGCAGGAGAAGGACGACCGGCAACGCGAGCAGGTTGTATTCCGAAATCTTTTGCGCGACTTCATCGGCATCGTCGTCAACGTGGGCGACTTGAATTTCGGTGCGCATCATCTGCTCGAGCGAGATTGACGGATCAGCCAGAATCAAACTGCGCAAAGCGATTACGCCGTCCAGCTTCCATGATTCTTCGTGTGCGACGACGTACAGGTAATAGATCATGTTCGGCGTTTCCGCCATCTCGCGCAGGCGTGCCAGCGCCGCGCCGACCGTCAGCTCGCGCGGCAGTGTCACGAACTCCGTGGTCATCAGGCCGCCCGCCGTGTCGTCTGCGTAAGGCAGCAACTCGGCGACTTCCGACTGCTCTTCGTCTTCCATCCGATTGAGCAAATCTTCCGCTTTCTCTTCGGGCAGATCCCCGAGCACGTCGCCCGCATCATCGGGCGACAAGCGTTCGAGACTATCTGCCGCGCGCTCCTCGTCCATGTCGCCGAGGATTTGCGCCTGCCGTTCAGCGGCCATCTCTTCCAGCGTTTCCGCAGCGGTCTCGTCGTCGAGCGATTCGACGATCTCGGCGCCGTGTTGATAAGAAAACGCCTCGGCCAGCCGCGCGATTTCGACCGGATGCAGACGCGCGAGTTTCCCGCGCGATGATTTCAATTGCACGGTCGCGGCATCCGTCGCGAGATACCCGACGTCGGCCCAGTCGATGACTTCCACCGGTCGGCCGGTGCGCATGAATGCCGGCGCGAGTCGCCGCCACAGGCCGGTCAAACTTACGTCGGCGCCCGTTACGCGCCATTCGTTTGCCGCTTCGATAATCTGCACGTCGTTTACGCGCACGACTCGCTTGCCGTCGACATCGATCAATTGCTTATCCAAAACGTCGCGCGCCAGCAGAACTTCGCCATCGCGACGCGTGAAGGGGCGCAAATCCAAAATGTCAGAGCTTAGACGCACGCCGCGCGCGCTGAAGTCATTGATACGCCAGCGTGGCAGAAAGAAATCGCGCCGGCGATAACGCGCGACAAACCCAGCCACCGGCGGATGTTCATCTTCGCCGAGACGCACGATCACGTCGCGCAACGTGGCGACACGCTCGCCGTCAAGGTCGAGGATTGGTCGACCCAAAACCTGGGACAGATAAAGCATGGTTCGATTTCGATGAACGCGGTCAGCGCGATAATAACACGCGTCGCTATGGAGCGCGGGCATCCTCGCCCGCATGAGCGCGCAGCGCGGACAGTCTGAGCTCGCTGCGCGAGCTTTGCGGGCAGAGATGCCAGCGCTCCGTCGAGAGACCATTGGACTCTAAACAAAGCTTGTAAGAGAATGTCGCGACTCTCAGCAGTCCAATTCTTTTGAGGTGAATATGAATTCAATCATCCGTGCCGCCGCGTGTCTCTGTTTGCTGCTCGCGTTCTCGACGCAGTTGATCTCGCAATCGCCGCAACCGTCGCCAACGCCGACGCCCGCGCCGCCGCCTGGACCAGGTGGCGTGTCGCTGCCGAATGCGGATCCGTTTCCCAGCACTTACAAACCATTTCCGCGCCGCACAACGCTAATCCGCAACGCGACGATCATGACTGCGACTGGGACAGCGCTTCATAACGGATCGATTTTGCTGCGAGATGGAAAGATTGCCGCCGTGGGCGAGTCGGTGGACGCTCCCGGCGACGCCGTGGTTATCGACGGCACCGGAAAGTACGTGACGCCGGGAATCATCGACGTGCACTCACACATCGGCGATTATCCGGCGCCGGGTGTCGATGCGAACAGCGATGGCAACGAAGCGACGAACCCGGTGACGGCGAATGTCTGGGCCGAGCATTCGGTGTGGCCGCAGGATCCGCAATTTCCGCGCGCGCTCGCCGGCGGCGTAACGACGATGCAAATTCTGCCGGGCTCGGCGAATTTGATCGGCGGACGCAGCGTGGTAGTGAAAGTCGTTCCTTCGCGAACTGTGCAAGGGATGAAATTCCCGGGCGCGAAATACGGTTTGAAGATGGCGTGCGGCGAGAACCCAAAGCGCGTCTATCAAACGCGTGGGCCATCGACGCGCATGGGCAACGTCGCCGGTTATCGCGCCGCATGGATTCAGGCCGAAGCTTATCGCCGCCGTTGGGATGCGTGGAATGCGACGCACAAAGGCGATCCGCCGACGCGCGATCTCGGGTTGGAAACTTTGGCGGAAGTCCTGCGCGGCAACATCCTGGTGCACAACCACTGCTATCGCGCCGATGAGATGGTCCAGATGATCGACATCGCGAAGGAGTTCGGCTATCAGATTCGCGCCTTTCATCACACGGTTGAAGGCTACAAGATTGCGGACCTCTTGAAAGCCAACAACATTGGCGCCGCCGAATGGGCCGACTGGGGTGGATTCAAAATGGAAGCGAACGACTCGGTTAAAGCGAACCTGGCCATCACTGATGCGCTCGGCGCGCGCGCCATGATTCATTCGGACAGCGCACTCGGCGCGCAGCGCCTGAATCAGGAAGTGGCAAAGGCGATGTACGCGGGACGCGCGGCGGGAATCAACATCACTGAAGATGAGGCAATCAAGTGGTTGACGATCAATCCCGCCTGGGCCCTGGCTTTGGACGATAAGATCGGATCGCTCGTAGTTGGGAAGAACGCGGACGTTGTGCTTTGGTCGGGAAATCCGTTCAGCGTTTACACCAGGGCTGAAAAGGTTTGGATCGATGGCGCGATGCTCTTCGATCGCTCAGACGAAAGCGAAAAATGGCGAACCGATTTTGAGTTGGGCAATGTGAAGGAGGGCAACTGAGATGCGCGCAATCCTGCTTATCCTAATCTCCTTAATCGTAGTTTCTCCGGTATTGGCGCAAACGATCGCCATCACCAACGCGAAGATTTATCCCGTCAGTGGGCCACCGATTTCCAAAGGCACTGTTTTGATTCGCGATGGGGCCATCGTCGCGGTTGGTGAGCAAGTCAACATTCCTGCCGGGGCGCAGACGATTGACGCGACCGGCAAGATCGTCACGCCGGGATTGATTAATTCGCTGACCGAAATCGGTGTGATCGAAATTGGCGCGGTGCGCGACACGAACGATGCGGCTGCGAAAGGCACGAACAACATCGCCGCTTCATTCAAAGTTTGGGATGGATTGAATCCTGAATCGACTCTGTTCGCGCCGACGCGCAACGAAGGCGTGACGACAGTGATCGTGACGCCGCGCGGCGGATTGATCTCTGGCCAAGCTGCAGCGATTGATTTGGGAACCGGTCACGCGTCGGATGTGCTGCGTCGTGCTCCGGTCGCGATGTTGGCGCAAATGAGCAGCGCCGCGGGAGCCGGAACAAATTCGCGCGGCGAATTGATTGGCAAGTTGCGGGCGCTGTTCGATGACGTGAAATATTTTGAAAATCATCGCGGTGATTACGATCGCGCGCAAACGCGTGCGTTGGGCGCGACGAATATCGATCTTGAGGCGTTGATTTCAGTCGTTGAAGGACGAATGCCTTTGATCATCGATGCGGACAGCGTTGCCGAAATCGACTCGGCGCTGGCGCTGGCTCGCGATTACAAATTGAAGATCATGATCTCGGGCGGGGCCGAAGGCTGGTTGATCGCCGATCGCCTGGCGACGGCAAATGTTCCGGTGCTGACCGGAGCGATGAATAATATTCCCGGCAGCTTTGCCACGCTGAATCAACGGCAGGAGAATGCCGCGCGTTTGCGCAAAGCGGGCGTGAAGGTCGCACTCGTCGGCAACGGCGACGGTGACGAGGCGCACTTCAACGCGCGCAACATCAAGTACGAAGCCGGCAACGCCGTCGCCTACGGCATGTCCTACGACGACGCACTGCGGGCGATCACTTTGACGCCGGCAGAACTCTTCGGTTTGAGCGATCGCATCGGATCTTTACAAGTTGGACGCGATGCGAACCTCGTGGTATGGAGCGGCGATCCATTTGAATTCTCAACTCAAGTGGAACACGTCTTCATCAAAGGACGCGAGATTAAAGAGAAGAGCCGCCAGGACATGCTTACGGATCGTTACAAGCCAGGTGCGAGACCTTAGAAGTTCTCGAAGCAATCTGCAGAGCTAAAGAAGCCCTTTCAACGGGGCTTCTTTCTTTTGGCCGAAGACCCAAACGCAAATGGTTGGGCTAGAGAAACGACCCATCTCAACGCGTTGGGATTTTGACGCGCGCGGTGGAACTCGACTTTTGGATCAGGTTGACGGCCTCGGTGATGGTTTCAGGATGCGTCTGTGGCACCTGATGGCCGGTATTCTTCAATTCGATCATTTGCGATTGCGCGATGGTGCTCTTCAGACGATACGCATTGTCTTTCGCTGAGACGACCTTGTCCTGATCGCCGGTCACGATCACCACCGGAATCTTGATGTCGTGATAGTGCTTGCTGATTCGGTTCAGGTCTTTGTTCAGACTGTACTCATCTTCAATGAAGGCCTTTGCCTGCTTGTGGCCCAGCCAGGTTGAAGCAGCTTTGTCGAGATATTCATCGGGCACTGAGTCGGGATAGAAGGCCTTGTTGAGTTCTTTCTTCAACACATGCTTCCCGAGAAAGACCCGGCCGAGGAACAGGGTCACGTCGCCAATCACCGGTGTCTTGACGAGGCCGCGCATGAATTCATCGCCGCCGCCGTCCTCGTATGCAGCCGGCGCCAGCAGCACGATGGCGGAAACGTCAGTCGGAAAATCGACCGCATAGGCGAGCGCCAGAGAGCCGCCCCACGAATGGCCCACGATCACGGGCCGCGTGACGCCAAGTTGCGCGAGCGCGTCGTGAATCAATTTTGTCTGACCCGTTAGGCTAGTCTTCTTGCCTTCAGACCGTTCGCTCTTGCCGTGGCCCGGCCGGTCGAGCGCGACGACGCGGTGATCCCGGCATAGCAAACCGAAGTTCTTGAGATCGAAATCATCGATGCTGCCGGCGTTGCCGTGAATCATGACGACGACTGGACCGCTGCCGGCTTCGACATAACGCACGCGGGTGTTATCAACTTCGATGTAAGACTCCCTCGACTGTTCACATTGCGGATTATCATCAATGAGAGCGAACCAATTATTCTCGGTCGCGTGCGAAACGCGCGGGGTCGCTATGAGCGCGCTCGCGGTCAGGACGATAACAGCGACGGGTCCCCAAAATTTTTTCATTTCCAGATCCTCCGTTGCGTCGGGCTCGGCAGTGTGGCCTTGTTTCGCTGAAAATGCTTGGCGGCGGAAAGAGAGCGACACGTGATGGCTCTGTTTGACGCGAAGTCAGCGCCTGTTGGCACTGCTGGAGCTTAGTGCAGGAAAAGACAAGGGCGTACCTGTCAATTGTGACAGTGTGCGAATCGAGTTTTCGGTTCGGGGCGTGAGGAAAATCCCCAATCTGTTGGGACGGGGCTTCGTTACGCGATGACCAGAGGACGTTCTTATGGACGAGGTTTGATTATTATTTTCGGCCGTTCGTTTCCGGGATTTGAGGTTGATTGATTCGGCATAGTGCGGCGGAAGTTGTAGCGGAGCAGCACGCGCATCGAAATGCGTTGGCCTTCGCGCATGGCGGGAAAGAAATGCATCTGCTTGACCGTGTTCGTGACTGATTCATCGAGTCCGTAACCGGCCCAACGCGCGACCTCCATGCGGCTTATCTCGCCGCGCGCATCGACATCAACTAAGACATCGACGACCGCTTCGACTTCAGCCTCTGCAGCCGCTGCGGGATATGGCGGCTTCACCCGGCGATAAGGACGAGGTGCGCGAGTGTCGCCCTTGCCGTCATCTTCGTCGGACATGACTTCGATGGTGGCGGGTGGGGTTTCGACCGCGGCGGCTCGTTCGGCAGCTTCGTTTTCGGCCGCGCGCAGCAATGAATCTCGATAACGATTCGCTGTCGCGTCAAAGACTGCTTTGTAAAGAGCTTGCTCAGCATCTGCTGACGTGTCTCGCCGTTCGGCCGGTCTGTCCCACGAAACGAGCCTTCCGGTGCGCGCGCTGACGATAAAAATCGCCGCGTACGATTCGAAGTACTCCACGCCCGTTGAAGGCGATCGCTTCACGGTGTCCGCGTCTCCGATAATGAAGAAGTCGCACCCGATTGCCGCGCCCAGATCGCGCGCTTCCTGGGTTGTGAGGTTGAGCGAGCCCTTAAATCCGTTCCCGTGCGCCGCAGTGATCGCAAGATTGCGATCGATGATCATAACGCCGCTCTTCATCGCGAGAGTGTCAGCCGATAGAGCGTCGCGTACTTTCTCGGCGGCATGCGCGCCGGTGGCGCTGTCGCCGAAATCAAGCACTGCGACGCGCAAGCGCGTTTCTGTCTGCGCGCAAATCGGAAATGATGCGAGCCAAACAAACACGCAAGTTATCAAGGCGATGTTGATGGCGTTAAGAAATGACCGGCGCACTTTGAATATCTCAAGCTGGAGAGGCGTTCGCGGAAGATTTCGCTGCCGGTGTTGCGTGATACAAAACGTAAACTTCATCTTTTACTTCGGCCGGAAAACAGACGCGGTGTAGTTCGTAACCCTGGCGCAAACCGCGCACGACTTCGCTGACTTCGCTGATCTCGCGAATGACCGGCCGGGCGTAGCCGTCTTCGACATAGATGCGCGTGCGTGGTTCGACACCGCCCGATGTGTAGTAACCATAATAGGGAACATCGCTGGCACGATCTTCGATGAAATAATAGTCAGGCGAAAAGCCTGCCCGCTCGACCACCGACTTGGCTGCGGTTAAAAACTCCGCCCGTTCGTCAGTGGGCATATCGAGATCGATTGCTTTGAACAGACGGCGATTCACAAAGCGAGAACTCAAGTCGCGCAGAACCTGATCGTCTGAATGCTGCCATTGTTTCGTGTGGAAGGTCACATCGGAATCGTCCATGCGCAAATGCTCCGACACGGATAATGGTTCGCGCCGCAGCATTTTTTCAAAGGCCGATCCGGTAACGCACCAGACTGGTTCATGGTTCGCGATTAACTGCAATGCGCGTCGCAACGCCGAACGCAGCACGGCTTCCGCCGATCGCAAAGTGCGATGAAAGTAAACCTGGCGAAACATGTAGTAGCGGGCCTGGAGATATTCTTCGACCGCGTGGACGCCGCGAGCGCTGACGTAAATGCGATCGTTTTCTCGATCGATTTGGAGCGCGTTGATAATCCATTCAAGATCGTATAGCCCGTACTTCGCGCCGGTCATTAAAGAATCGCGCAACAGATAATCCATGCGATCGACGTCGAGTTGGGACGAAACCAGTTGGGCCAACGCGGCTGGTTTGAAGGTGCCATCGATGATTGACGCCACTCGTTGAGGCATCTCGTCCGAGAATGTCCTGAGCGCGGCATTCAACTCGGTTTCCGGCGAAGTCACGGCGAGCATAGTCATCTGTTCGTGATGCACGCCGAGCACTTTCTCCATGGCATGTGAGAATGGACCATGTCCCACGTCGTGCAACAACGCGGCGGCGCGCGCAGCAGCCCGATCGAGGGAATCGATTTCGCCTTGATCAGAAAGTCGATCGAGGATGCGCGTCATCAAGTGCAACGCACCGAGACTGTGCGTGAAGCGCGAATGCTCTGCGCCCTGGTAGGTATAAAGTCCCAGACCGAGTTGTTTGATGCGACGCAGCCGCTGAAACTCGGCCGCGTCAATCAGTCGAATCAGCAGACGTTCCTCTGCCGTATCGTCACGCAAAGGAATGATGTTGTGAACCGGGTCGCGGTAAATTCGTTGCGTCATTCGGTGGACCTGAAGCGAAGTTTGCGGCGAGTCTATCACACGAAACTAGCGATGTATTTTGCCGTGGTAGCAAAGATCGCAGCGCGCCCGTGACGGACGGTAAAAACTATCGCCTTACGGAATTTCGGACTAAAAACGAAATTTCGGATTTTAATCGGCGCAAGCATACTCAAAGCGACGCATTTTGCGGCATCGAAACCCGCTTCCGGCTGTGGCATCGACGTTGCTTCTGGGTGTACAGAATTCGACCCTTGATGCGGCGAATAAATGAGAGAAGTCAGATTTGCAGGCTAATCTGCCCCCGGAACAGCCGCTTAGAATTCGGAATAATAAAAGGCCAACTGCCCCAGACTGGTCGGAGTAGTTGGCTTTTGATTGAATGCAGAAACATTGGGCGCTTTTCTAGAGCGCTACTTAAGAAAGGATAGAAATGATGAAAAAATTCTTCATGTTCGTTGCGGCCCTGAGCTTGGCGCTGTTTGCTACCAGCGCAATGGCTCAGACTTCAACGACGGGATCAATTGAAGGGATGGTCACTGACCCGAACGGCGCGGCAGTTAAGGGCGCGAACGTTACGGCGACCAGCCCAAACTTGATCAAATCACAATCAACGACCACGGACGATTATGGTCGCTTTCAGATTCTTAATCTCCCGCCGGGCACGTACAAGATCTCGGTGGAGGCAGGTGGATTTGCGAAATTTACCTCGGCTGACTTCCCGGTTAATTTGGGAAAAACCTCGAGCGCGGATGCGCAGCTTCAACTACAGACCGCCTCAGCAACCGTGAACGTCACGGGTGGCGCAGTGGTCGATTCAGCGCAGAACACCACCGGTTCAAACGTTTCGACCGAGCAATTCTCAAACTTCCCGACGCAGCGCACGGTGCAGGGCCTTTATACAATTGCCCCGACCGTGACCCGTTCCGGCTTGCGTGATGCAACCGGTCGCGATCGCGATCCTTCAGTCGCCGGCTCTTCGGGTCCGGAGAACAACTACATTCTCGATGGCGTCAACACGTCTGACCCGGCATTCGGTGGATCGGGCGCGAACCTGCCGTTCGAGTTTGTGCAGGAAGTCGAAATCAAGACCGGCGCCTACGGTGCTGAATACGGCAAATCGACCGGCGGTATTTTCAACGTCATCACCAAGAGCGGTGGCAATGAATTCCACGGCGATGTTTTCGGTTATGGCACTACCAAAGGTCTGGTACGCGAGGTCAAGAACTTCCCATTCACCGGTTCGGCCGCGAACGGCTTTTCGGAAACCGATATCGGCGGTGACATAGGTGGTCCAATTAAGAAAGACAAACTGTGGTTCTTTGGCGCGTTCAATCCGCAACGACGCAAGAATTTCTATTTGACTCAGACGTTCCACCTGCCCACTGAGAACAAGGTGACGATTCCGTTTTATGCGGGCAAAATTACGTGGGCTTTGAATGGTAAGAACACCTTGACCGGTTCAACCTTCGGCGACTTCACCAAGATCCAGGGCTTTTTGGCTACGGCAGCGTTGAATAACGTCAATGGTTTCGGTTCGGACCTTAGCGCCTTCAGCGGCACTCAGGAAACTGGTGGCCATAACTATGCCATCCGCTTGAACTCGACGATTAAGAACAACTTCATTGCCGAGATATCGGGCGGACTGCACTTCCAACGTTCGAACACCATTCCCTTGGACTCGTCCCTCCAAGCACCTCTCATCACTGACAACTTCGCAGTGCTAAGAGGTGGCGCGGTGTTGCCGGTAACTTCGACGGGCGTTAACTCCAGCTATACCACCCCCGCTCAGGTGGCGGCCTGCGAAAGAATCCGGACAGGCAACGCAGTAGCGGGTGACACTTGTAACGTCCCGAACAGCGGACGAACCGGCTTCATCGATTTCGTTGATGGCCGTGGCGGATCTCTGCAGCGCAATTTTCTGAGAGGACCCGGCTTTGGTTTGTTCCAGCACCAAAAGCGCAATCGGTATGAGATCAATGCGCACATGCAGAACATCGAGGGCCGTCACACTATCAAGTGGGGCGTCGAATGGTTCCGCAACATGTATGACAACATTCAGACCTCGACCGGTCAGGCAATTACTTTCGGCAATCCGCTGGCTCTGAACATGGCGGGCAGCGACAATAACGCGACGATTAACCAGCGTGTTTCAAACAGCTTTAGCGTGTGCACAACTCGCGGCGCGCAGATCGTTTGCCCGAGTGGAACCGCTACGGCTCTCTTGAGCACGCCGGGCGTGGTGTTGCCGGCCGGTCTGACGTCGGTGGTAACCGGATCGATCACCGCGGCGGAAGCCTTTGGTAATCCGTTCCTGGTGAGAACCAGCACGCGCGTTCGCGACTTTGAACTGCATGCGAACACGTACACGAACTCGGAAGCGTTCTATGTTGAGGACGACTACAAGTTCGCGCGTGATTGGCAGTTCAACATCGGCGCTCGCTGGGACTACGAGCAGGCCTATAACACCGATGGCGGCAGCTACATCAAGTTCAACAACTTCTGGGACAACCTTGCTCCGCGCATTGGTTTGACCTGGGACTTTACCGGCAAGGGCAAGGGTAAGTTCTTCGCGAACTACGCGGAGTTTATCGAAAACCCGATGCCTTTGGACGTTAACGTTCGCGCCGCGGGCGGCAGCGCTCAAACCGACAAGAACTTCAACGTCAATACGTTAAATGCTCCGGCCACAGCCATACTTCTGCCGGGCATCCGTACTCCCCTGACGACCGGCGCCGTTAATCTTGGTGCTGAAGCCACGCCGCCTGACCCGGGCTTGAAACCGCAGAGCATCGGCGAGTATAGCGCTGGCATTGAGTATTAAGTGCACAAGGACATCGCTCTCGGAGTTCGGGGGATCTATCGTCACATGCGAAACGTGATCGAAGATGGCTCGTTCGACGATGGCGACACCTACTTCATTTTCAACCCGGGCCGTAACGAGCCGGGCACCACGGAAGCGAATGCTTGTGCGGGTGATCCGGCGAGCGGACGCCTGCCGCGTTGTTTCGGTCGTGCGCAGCGCTTTTACCGCGCAGTCGAATTCACCGCTACCAAGCGATTTACTAATCACTATCAGTTCATCGCTTCGTATGTGTATTCCAGCCTGACCGGCAACTATGAAGGCCTGTTCCGTAACGACAACGGGCAGTCTGACCCGAACATCACTTCGTTGTTCGATCTGCAGAGCCTGCTCGACAACACCTACGGACGCTTGCCGAACGATCGTCCGCATCAGTTCAAGTTCAACGGCAGTTACCAGTTCCCGTTCAAACTTATGCTGAGCGGTAACTTCTATGCGCAGTCAGGAACGCCGTTCAACCAACTGATTCCGCATCCGGTCTATGGCAACAACGAAGGGTTTGCGGTACAGCGCGGTACGGCCGTCGTTCCGGCGGTGACCGCGACTCAGCCGGGATTCCCGAACATCGTTGACAGCATCGGCAGCAGCCGTACGCCGACGACGTTCAATCTGGATCTCGGTGTGTACTATCCGATCAAGATCGGTGAGAAGAAGGAACTGCGCATCACGGGTGACTGGTTCAACGTCTTCAACAGCCAAAGAGCTGTGACGCTGGATCAGACCTATTCAATCAACAGTGGTGTGACGGGCGTGCCGCCAGTGGTCAACCCCTTCTGGGGTTCGGCCCTGCTGGTGCAAGCGCCTTCGGCGTTCAGAATCGGCGCCAAGTTCAGCTTCTAACTTATCAATAGCCTCCGTCCACACGGACGAAGACAATTGACCTCAATGGGGAGGGGCGCTCGTAATTCGCGTCTCTCCCCATTTTCTTTCAACCTCTGGACATCGTCTTGACATTTATTTAGACCAGAGTTGCACCAGATGCTCTGACGTTTGTCGCCTGAAAGAGGTCGTTCATGCTTTACCATTCTTCCTACGCCCTTCGTTGTGCAGTAAGACTTTCGGTCATTTTATTAATTGTCGGGTGCGCGCAAGTGCTCGGGTTCAGTCAAGGGAGCGGCCGCGATACCATCGGCACCGGGGGCAACAATGTCATCAACGGAAAAATATTCT
>CBFHBI010000021.1:0-11977 GCA_965653755.1 uncultured Blastocatellia bacterium | reverse complement strand
CGAGCGCGGTTTGATCTTTGCGGCAGTCGAGCTTGATGGTGTTGGGAAAACTAAACGGGATTTCCGTCCGTTGGTCAGGCGGCGGCGGACCGTCGTAAATTGCAATAGTAGGCACGGGCTGCTGTCGTTGGCCGATCACCTTACGGCACTGCAGTACCTGCCCCAGCACGGAAGCCACGTCAGTCGCACAATAGACTACCAAAGCGGCGTCGCAATTTTCCAAACTCAACTCGGTGAACTCGCGCACGTTTTCAGGATCAGCGTTGCGCGGCGCCATGGCATAACCGATGCCCTTCGTATCAAACTGCGTGTGAATCAATTCTTCAGCGCGTGTGAGGTCAGGAATATCGGCGCTAATGAAAATGAACTTATCTGTCCGGGGTGACAATCTGGCCGGCTTGGGCTGGGCCGCATCGATCACCGCACGCTTAAATACCTCGAAACCTTCGACGCGCACCGTCAGGCCCTCCATCAAGGCGCGGTGTTCTTGATCGCTAACCGCCTCGGCCGAAGTTTTGTCGCTGCGCCATTGGAGAATCGTCTTGCCCTTGGCAACGGCGCGATCATATTGCAGCCCGACGTACGTCCTTGACTGATTGAACGGCCGCTTGCCAACAACTTCGCTTAGTAACTGAGCAAACACCTCGCACTTCGAAAGGTCATCATCCAAAGCCTGCTGATAAGCCGCCAAGTCTTCGTGTGAGCGCCAGTTGTCGGGCAGGACTCGGTATCCCGCTTGGGACAAATAGTCCTTTATCTCTTCCCGTTTTGAGTCGAGATCGTCAGTCGCCTCGGCCAGAAAAATGTAGCCGCGGCCTATATCTGCTGCGCCGATGTCCGGCTCCTTGTTGACGCTGTTGATGCGCTCAATCTCTGCCGCCAATTGAAAGACCATTCGGTTGAGGCGAATGAAGTATTCATCATCTTCTTGCGGATTGGGCTCAGGAAAACCCAGGGTCTGCGGCGTCGGATCATTAAAGGATGAGACCCAAAACGGGTAACCTAGTGTATCGCTGAAAACGGCCGGCAGGCCATCAACCTTGTCAATTTCGACCCGAAATACACGCGAGCCCGTGGCATTGCGATCGTTGATGAATGCCAGGAAATTCTCGCGCTCGCGCCGGCACCATTCTGAAGCGCGATAACGTGGTGAAGCCATGACCACAATCGTGGCCGTATCCCGCAGCGCCTCCATTATTGTCGGCGTGAGCGGCACATTGCCCTGTAACTCGCGGTGGTCCATCCACACGTCGGCATCGCGGTCCAGTTTGCGGCCGAGAAGGTTCTTGAGATTCTCCGCGAAAATTGTGACCCAGCCTAGATGTGAACCGGGCACGGGTATATTGTCCGCATGGGCATAACTAATGAAGACGTCATGCTTGTAGGTACGAGGAGCCATACAGGGCCGGGCCAGTGCTAGGAATTATTCTTTCGAGTTCTAAGTATCATCCGAGCAGCAAATTCGCAACGGAATTTATGTAACTAAGAATCAGCGGTTTCGGGTCATGAGAAAACCGCTTACTCGAGCGAAACGGAAGCAAAAATATTCCCCAAAAACTAAATTGTCAATAGTTTTGCTAAAAGGAATCGGAGTTTAAGATGCCGGATCCGAACGCCCATTCTTATTTCTCTGAAAAAGTACTTGTCGCTTGGAATGTACCTCGCCGGTGCTCGCGGCATTGGCTCGCTGGCCAGCAACTGTAACTGATGAAGAGTTGTTTTCGAAATTCGCGATGGGGGGTCATGAGTACCTCCTGGGAGAAAGACAAAGCGTGCGCCGTGCTTAGGCGGGCACCTGAGTGAATTAATTAACGAGCGCCTTGACGAGTTTGGTCGGCGCCGTTCTGTTTCTTGTCCGTCTGCTGCTGGACGGAAGACCATTTGGCGTGCTCCTGCGAAACCAGGGATTCGACCGTTTCGGTTAGCAGGGCGTCCGGGTTCGTGGCCGTGGCATAAGGTCCGGCCTTGCCGAGATAGAGAAACTTTTCGTGTTTGAGCGCTTCGGCGGTGGACCGGTAACTGATCCAATTTTGGTGATATTGATTCAGTTGTTGAAGCCCTTCGAGCAGAGCGATGATCGCGCCTAAGGATCCGGTGATTATATTCCCGTTGCTCCCAAGTTGTTTGAAGAAGAGTAATACTCCGGACAAAACCGGGATCGAAACAGAAATCGCGAGGGTTGCCCTCTTCAACCGGTGAAAGCGTTTCTTGTTCTTGCCGCTCTCTCTGTCATACCACGCGATCTGCGATTCCAGCCGGCGGTATCCTGTATATCCTTCAAATCCTGTCTGATTTATCAGATCCTCTTGGTTGGCGTTGTCTCGTTCGAAACGAAGTTCGACTCGCGTCCGCCATTGTTGAATCGCCGCGGACATAGCCTGATGGCTTTCGTTCGACAATGGCCGGTTGGGCATGGACTGAACCGAGACGTCATTGACGCTGGAATCGAAAACACCGCCTGATATCGACGCGTCCTTGAAAACCAGGATTGGCAGCTCCAGCGAAAACAGCACGCCGGTTTCCAACTGGTTCCAGGGCGATGGAAAGGAAATCGGCGATGCGATCGGTTCTTCCCGCAGCGTACCCGCCTTCGCTTTGCCCGAATCAACTACCGTCTGTTGAAATCCGAGTATGAGTCCGCCATAACAATGCTTCGCTACTCGCAGTACTTCCCGGAGCGGAAACTTGACAGGATAGTCGGAGGGTTGGACCATCCTTGGTTCGAGATCGGCTGAAGTCAGTTCCTGCATGATCAGTTCGCGAGCCGCGGTCTGCTCATCGGTTAGAGACGAAGGGCATGAAACAAAAACCGGTATCGCCATGGTTTCCGAGTGTCGGACTTGTAAGGTGTCTTGCGCGTTGGGCGAGAGTATACCAACAGGAAATTTTGCTGACCAGCAATTTTTGGCGGCCAAATCAGATCGAATGTCAATCACGCCGCATAACTAGCGTACACGGTCTTGATTTTTTCCAGGAAATCGCGCCGGTCGATGATGTAGTGGAGCTTCACGGCTTCGGTAATTAATTCTTCAGGCTCGGGCGGACGCTTTTTTGATTTGCGTATCTTTGCGGACTTCTTAGAACTTTTTTTAGAAGTCTTTTTAGAGCCCTTCAGCCGCTCGCTACCACTGGCGTTTCTGACGCTCGACCAATCCTGAGTCGATGCCAGATGGTCGATCAGCTTCTCAAAGACCTCGCCTGGTTCTCGTTCTGTGATGCCAATCTGATCGAGATAACCAAAATAGCGCAGCCTGCGAATCAACTCGATCAATGT
Organism: uncultured Blastocatellia bacterium; assembly: GCA_965653755.1. Lineage (GTDB taxonomy): Bacteria > Acidobacteriota > Blastocatellia > Pyrinomonadales > Pyrinomonadaceae > UBA11740. The sequence goes on along the minus strand of CBFHBI010000021.1, from coordinate 8,703 downwards.
CAGACGGCCCTCCAAAGTCAGGCCGCCGTGCGCGTGTGAGCGGCTGACGAGGTACTGGATCACGATCGCTTCGGCGTACAAAGTTGGTGCGAGGAACAGACGCGCGCCGTCGCGTTCCCAACCTGCCGCGAGCCGCGACGAGCGACGCACGGTCCGCACCTCGCCGAAGATTTCTTCCCAATTCGTTTTGGCATCGCGACGCCCGAGGTAGCTCCGCGTCGCTGCCGCCAGCCAGGCTGCGTCATTCAAATCCAAATTGACTCGCAAAGTGTCGAGCCATTCAAAAAAGACGGCGCGCGAATCGGATTTTTTCTCGGCGATGACAAATTGATCGCCGGCTGTCGGCAGCTTCTTAATCAAAGCGCGCCGAGGTGCATCTGTGTTGCGGCTGCCTTCGATGCAGTAGGTATCGAAACGGGCGAGCCAGCGCTTGCCCGATTTGCAGTAAGGACAATGCGGGTGCTTCTCTTCGCTGTCGAAGTACGGACGCGCAGCGCTGCGGCTGGTGAGCTCTTCGATCGTCGGGGTGTGGCGTTTGATTTCTGAAAATGCGGTGCGCGGCGCCAGACCGAGTTGCTTTGTGAAAATATCAAAGATGCAGGCGAGACAGACGAGCGTGGTGAATTCAGTGACGGTGCCGCTGGGAAATTCGGAGAGATCGATTTCGCGTTTGGGGTTGGCGGCCACGCCGAGATTTAATCACACGCGTTGCCGTGATTGCCACACTCTTCTGTAGGGGCAGGGCTCGTACCTGCCCGTCGTTCAGCAAACAACCGCGGGCAGGGACAAGCCCTGCCCCTACAGAATCAAAACCGCAGGTGTTTTGGCTCAGGCGATCGCTACCAGCGCAGGTTCGTTGTCGGTATGGCCCAGAACTAAATCCAGTTCCGCCTCGACATTGCCCGTTGCGGACGACAGCTTGGTGAAATCAAACAAGTTTGGATCGAGGAGATGCGTCGGCACGGCGTTACCCAACGCCGTCAGCATCGAAGCGCGAATGTGCGGAATCTCTTTTTCGAGATCTTCGATCAAGCGTTTGACGCGTGCACGCTTCAAGTTTGGTTGTGAGCCGCAAAGATCGCAGGGAATGATCGGAAACTGTGCTTGCGCAGCGAATTCAGCGATGTCGCATTCGCGACAGAGAGCGAGCGGACGGATGATCGTGTTGCGGCCGTCGTCCGAGCGCAGCACCGGCGGCATCGCTTTCAGGGTGCCGACATAAAAAAGATTCAGGAGAAAGGTCGCGATGATGTCGTCGGCATGATGGCCCAGCGCAATCTTGGTGCAACCTTCCTCGACGGCGATGTTGTAGAGAATGCCGCGGCGCAGACGCGCACAGACCGCGCAGTACGTCTTGCCCTCGGGAACGAGACGTTTGACCACGGCATAAGTGTTTCGCTCGACAATGCGAAAAGGAACGCCGCGTTCAGTCAAATACTTCGGCAAAACGTCTGCCGGAAACCCCGGTTGCTTCTGATCCAAATTGACCGCCAGCAAATCGAAACGCACCGGCGCGCGCTGCTGCACATCCAGCAATAGATCTAACAACGCGTGGCTGTCTTTGCCGCCGGATAGACAGACCATGACGCGGTCACCATCTTCGATCATGCGAAAGCGCTCGATGGCTTCGCCCAAGCGCCGCAGCAACTTCGTCTTGACCTTGCTCTCGACGAACATCGCTAATGAGAATGCCACGCGCTTGCTGAAGGTGACAAGAAGCTGGCTGCTCACGCGCCGCCGGTCTGGCGAACGCGACCAGCAATTCGAAGAAAGTGTGTCGAAATTGTCTTGAATGCCGAGGTTCGTTGTGTTAAGGTGCGCGCACTTCAAGCTGGTATTCTGTGGGCTTTGCTCGGCCCGATGACTTGAGCAGGGCCTTCTACCAAAAATTAAATCGGCAAGGATAGCCCCCCGAGGCTTCCGAGGGAGAAACTCGATGCCTGCTGCCAAGCCTGCTCTGCAACGAGCGGAAACGACCACCGATGAGTTTGCGCTGGTCAATCAAGTAACTAACATTGTCGAAGGTGCGTCGCTGCGCCTCGCCCCTGCGCCGCCGCCGTCGCCTGAAATCTGGTCAGCCCCCGCTTCCGTCGCTGCGGCGCGAAAAGAAGGCGCCTTTCAGCCGCGCGTGCCGGTGATAACAGGCGAAGTAACTTATCGAGGATTGCTTTGCGTTGAAGGTTCTATTTCCGGCAACTTAGGCGCGGCCAGCAGTAGCTTGACGATCAAGCAACGGCCGCGAAATGGATCGAGTGAACCCGTGCCTGAGCTGGACGGCGAACTGAGTTTCAAAGACTTGCTGCGCGTCAACGGGCACATCGCCGGCAGAGTCTTCTCGCACAAAGGCACGCTGATAATCGACACTTCGGCGAAAGTCGAAGCGGACATCAACGTCGGCATTTGCGTGATCAGCGGCACGGTCGTCGGCGACATCATCGGGCATGAACGCGTCGAAGTTGCCGCCACCGCCGTGGTTAATGGAAACATCATCACGCGCACCCTCTCAATCAAACCGGGTGCGGTATTTCACGGCGACTGCAAGATGCTGAGAGACTAAGCCGGCGAGAACTGAACCTTCCTGAGACGAGCGGCGATCTTCTTCATCGGTCTCAATCTCAATTATAGTTCTCACAAGAATTCTCCCGAGTTGAGATTCTGAGCGCGAACGATGCCTGCAACAGATAAGCCGACGACGAATCTGAAAACCGAAGCCGTCGCCGGCATCACGACCTTCTTCACGATGGCCTACATCGTCGTCGTGAATCCGCAGATTCTTTCCGCCGGGGGCAAAACCGGGATGGCGTTCAGCGGCGTGCTGACGGCAACGGTGATCGTCTGTTTCACGATGACGTTGCTGATGGGTCTGTATGCGAAATTGCCGTTTGCGGTTGCGCCGGGCATGGGCATCAACGCGTTCTTCACTTACACGATCATTCTGGGCAAGAGCGTGCCTTGGCCCACGGCGTTGGGAATAATCTTCTGGGCCGGCGTTTTCTTTCTGTTGATTTCGGCGACGCCGATTCGCGAATCGATTGCCAAGGCGATTCCCCGCGAGATCAGAATCGCGGCCGCCGCCGGCATCGGAATCTTTCTCACCTTCATCGGGTTGAAAGGCGCAGGCTTCATCGTTTCCGATTCGGTTACGTTTGTGAAGATCGGATCGTTGGGCAAGCCGGCGTTGCTCACGATTCTCGGGGTCGCGATTTCCATCTTCCTGATGACGCGCCACAGTCCCTTCGCCTTTCTCTTGACGATCGTCATAATCACTTTGATCGCTTGGGCGCTCGGTTTGGTCTCAGCGCCGGCCCAGAAGCTGAACTTGCCTGATTTCAAGAGCGTCTTTTTCAAACTCGATATCTTTGGCGCTTTGAAACTCAGTCTCGCGCCTTCGATCATCGCGATTCTTTTTACTGATCTATTTGATTCGATCTCGACTTTTATCGGTGTGGCCCACGCCGGCGATTTGCTTGATGATGAAGGTCACCCGCGCCATCTGCGTGAAGGTTTGATCGTAGATTCGCTGGCGACGTTGGGCGCCGGACTCGTGGGCACGTCGTCAGGCACGGCGTACATCGAGAGCATCGCCGGGATCGAGATGGGCGGCCGCACCGGTTTGACTTCGGTGTTTACGGCAATCTGTTTCCTGCCGTGCCTGTTCATCGCGCCGCTGGCCGGCATGGTGCCGCCGTACGCGACCGCCGCCGTTTTGATTCTGGTCGGCGCTGCGATGTTTCGTAGCGTGGCGCAAATCAATTTTTTGAAAATCGAAGAAGGCATCCCCGCGTTTCTAACCTTGATTTTGATCCCGCTGACGTTTTCGATCACGCAGGGCATTCTCTGGGGATTCATTTCGCACGTGGGTCTGTATCTGATGGTGCGCCGCCGCCGCGACATTCATCCGGTTATGTATGCGCTGGCGGTCGTTTCAATTGGATTGCTGGTGCTGGAGCACTTCGGATAAAGTTGCGTACCAATTCTCAAGGTCGCATACTCGCATCCAGTGAGAGTCACCGTCTTTGCGCTGATAATTTTCGCCGCATGTCCGGCGTTTGCGCGCCAGGAGGAATCGCCAACTCCTCTGCCGGTGGCCTTCTATGACGTGCTCGATTTGCCGGCGCGTCTCGACGAACCTCAATTGGTAAAGACCGGGAGCGGCTACGGTTTGCGGTGCGCGGTCGCGAATCGATCCGGCGAATCGCTGATGGGTTTACGTTTGACGCTGATGCTGGTCGATTCAGCAAATAATGGACGCCTCACGCGATTGACCTGGAACGAAGCTACGGCCCTGTCGGCGTATTCAATTAAGAAATTCGAGTTCAATCCTCCGATCAAATCCGATCCGAAAGACGCCAAGTTGTTTCTCGCGGTCGATGAGGTCATTGGCGGCGAAACCATCTGGCGGACGATCGACTCGGACAAACTGCTGCGCGCCTACGCTCACGGGCAGCACGGGCTGATTCCCAAAATCCAGAAGCTACAGAATAAGTACGACAAAGAAGCCCCCCCGCGTATTAGCACTTTGCCGCCGAAACCATGAACAGATCGACCAGGGGATGTGGTTGTGTAATCGCAGTGCTGGTGGTGCTGCTCGCGGGCGGCGCCTTTTCGTTTTGGAAGTGGGGCCTGCCATATTTGCGCTCGCGCCCGCCGAAGCCAACGGGTGAATTGCAAGTGCACGTGCTCGACGTTGGGCCAATCGAAGGCGATTCCATCTTGATTATCTCGCCAACCGGAAAGTCTGTTTTGATCGACGCCGGCGATGCGGGGAAAGGCAAAGTGATTCTCGACGCGTTAAAGCGTTACAAGGTCGAGAAGATCGATTATTTTGTGGCGACGCATCCGCATCCCGATCACATCGGAGGCGCGGATGAAGTCATCAACGCGATCAAAGTTGCGGATGTAATCGACAACGGTGTGGACTTATCGACGCCGGCGCCTTCGCCGACTCCGGCGAAGAAAGGCGCGAAACCGGCGCCGACCCCCGCTCCGGCGAAGAAGAGCAAGGCCCAATCGATCAATGCGTTTTTCGATGAATACAAGAGTGCAGTCGAAAAGTCCGGCGCGCAGCATGAAAAAGCCGCGCCTGGCAAGAAATACGATCTCGGCGGCGGCGCGATCCTGACGGTGATGGCGCCCAGCGAACCGTTCTTCACGAAAGAACAAATGAAGACGGGCGGCAACGACACGAATGCGAATTCGATCGTGCTGCGTTTGGATTACGGCGACTTTTCGATGCTGTTTATGGGCGACGCGGAAGATCAAACCGAGACGCGGCTGTTGAGCAAAGAAATTAATTTGAAAGCGACGGTAATCAAGATCGCGCATCACGGATCGAAGTACGCGACCTCTGAAAATTTTCTGAAGCGCGTCGAACCTGAGGCGGCCATTATTTCTGACGGTGCCTGGAACCGCTACGGACATCCGTCGCAAGCAGTGCTCGATCGGCTCAAAGCAATGAATGCGAAAGTGTATCGCACAGACTTGCAGGGCGAGATCAGTTTGACGACGCACGGCAAAGCCGATTCCGCAAAGTTCTACGAGATCACAACGGCCAAAGAGACTAACGAAGATATCTGGGCGGGACGCGAAGGCCAGAAGGACGATTCGTCGCGATCGGGATTTATCGCGTACGGAGATTTTGGCCCACCGCCGAAACCGAAGGCGACGCCTGCGAAGAGATGAATCGACTTCACGGAGCGCGGGCATCCTTGCCCGCAAAGCGTGCGCAGCACGCTCAATCGATCGAAAGGTTTATTTTCGCGCTGACGCGCTCATGCGGGCAGGGATGCCCGCGCTCCATTTATGACTAAACCAGCGACATACGCCGACGCCGGCGTCAACATAGATGCCGCCAATCGCGCGACCGAGCAAATAAAAAAGCTCGCGCGCACGACGTTCAATGCTCGGACGCTTTCGGAGATCGGAAGTTTCGGCGGCATGTTCGACGGCGCCTTTCCGGGCATGAAACAACCAGTGCTGGTGGCATCGGCTGATGGCGTCGGCACAAAATTGAAGATCGCTTTCGCCACCGGAATTCACAATACGGTTGGACGCGATCTCGTCAACCACTGCGTCAACGATATCCTGGTACAGGGCGCGCGGCCGCTCTTTTTTCTCGATTACATCGCCACTGGTCAGCTCACGCCCGAAACGATCACGAGCATCGTTGAAGGAATAACGAAAGGCTGTTGCGAAAATGGTTGCGTCTTGCTTGGCGGTGAGACGGCCGAGATGCCGGGTTTCTATGCCGACGGCGAATATGATGTCGCAGGTTTCATCGTCGGCGTGGTCGATCGTGAGAGGATTATCGACGGCCGCAGAATCACCGCCGGTGATTTTGTGCTCGGCTTGCCGTCGGCCGGTTTGCACACGAATGGTTATTCGTTAGCTCGCAAGTTGTTCTTTGAGACGGGAGACTACCAACCTGATACTTTCGTCGATGAATTGGGCCAGACGATTGGCCAGTCTTTGTTGGCGCCTCACCTGAGTTATTTAAGTGTGCTCTCGCCGCAACTCGATTCAGGAATCATCAAAGGGTTGGCCCACATCACCGGCGGCGGCTTACTCGAAAACATTCCGCGGATTCTACCGGAAGGCACGGCCGTGGAAATCGAGCGAGACTCATGGCCCGTGCTGCCGATTTTCAAGTTGCTGCAGCGCTTGGGAAATATTGAGGAGGCAGAGATGTATCGCGCCTTCAACATGGGCATCGGCATGGTCATAATTTGCGGCGCGGCCGACGCCGCTTTGCTAAAGCACTCGCTGCCGGATTGTCACGAGATTGGCCGCGTTACTTACGGCGACAAAATCGTTTCATTGATCTGAAGGAGATTCGTATGAAGCAATGGCTCGATGATTTTAGGCAGACGATCGATTCGGCGACTCCGCGTTTGCGTGCGCTTAGCGAATCGGAAAGTTCGGCGCCGCGCGCCGAGGATCACTGGTCGGCCAAGCAGATCATCGGCCATCTGATCGATTCGGCCGCGAACAATCACTCGCGGTTCGTTCTGGGCCAACTGAAGAACGATTTGGTTTTTCCCGGCTACGACCAGGATGGTTGGGTGCGCACGAACCATTATCAGGACGCGCCGTGGTTACAGCTGGTTGATTTGTGGAGCGCTTACAATTCGCACCTGCATCATCTGATGGCCCACGCGGACGAAGCCAGGCTGAACACGCCTTGCACCCTGCATACGCTTCAGGAGATTGCTTTCAAGACGGTGCCACAATCCGAACCGGTTACGCTCGAGTACCTGATGAAAGATTACGTCGATCATTTGAAACATCACTTGGCGCAAATCCTGCCGTCCGAAAGTTGAGGTCCAAAGCTCTGTCCATGAAACGGATCGCAATTCTAATTTCGGGGCGTGGTTCGAACATGATCGCGCTGGCCGACGCTGTCCGCGATGGAATAATTCGCGATGCTGAAATTGCAGTAGTGGTCAGCGACAGAGCCGACGCTGCGGGCCTGGCGCGAGCGCGCGCGCGCGGCATTGAAGCGTTGGTGATTGCGCGACAGGGCCGTTCCCGGGAAGAACACGATCGCGAAATCATCGCCGCCTTGAAAGCGCGAAACATCGATTTGATTTGTTTGGCGGGCTACATGCGCGTATTGTCGCCGGAATTTATCGAGGCTTATCGCGGGCGTGTGCTCAACATCCATCCTAGCTTGTTGCCATTATTTCCCGGCTTGAATGCGCAGCAGCAGGCGTTGGCCCACGGCGCGAAGGTGAGCGGCTGCACCGTGCATTTGGTTGACAAGACGCTGGACGGTGGTCCAATCATTGCGCGACGTGAAGTGCCGGTTTGTGAAGATGACTCAGTCGAGAGTTTGTCGGCGAGGATTTTGATCGAGGAGCACAAGTTGTACGCGGAGGCTGTAGCGAAGATCCTGACAAACTTATAATCGCCTTGACCTGTTTGACCGTTAATTGAATACTGCTGTCATGAGTGAGCTGGTGAAACCAACGCGAGTTGAGGCACGATCGAATTATCGCATTTATCTCGAATTTGCAGATGGGACGCGCGGCGAAGTGGACCTGTCCAGGCTGGCAGGCAAGGGCGTCTTTAAGTCGTGGAACGATCAGAGATTTTTCGCAAACGTGCACCTTGGCGAGCATCGCGAGATTCGGTGGGACGATGAGATCGAATTGTGTGCTGATTCGCTATACTTGGAATTAGCACATCAAGCGCCCGAAGAATTGTTCCCGGCGCTTCACCGTGAACAACCACATGCCTGAATTATGCCGGTTTTACGGCATCATCATCAGGATGTTCTGGGACGATCATCCACCCCCTCACTTCCATGCAATCTACGGAACGCACGAAGCGCTGGTTGAGATTGCGACCGCTGGAATAATTGCCGGCTCGCTGCCCATCGGAGCGCGTAGTCTGGTCAAGCAATGGACGGAATTGCATCGCGCAGAGTTGCTGCAGGACTGGGAACTCGCGAGAGCCTTACAGCCACTGCAGAGCATTGAGCCTTTGCCATAACCGAAATGTCCGCTGTAATCACATCCACCGACACGCTGGTAATCGAAACGCCTGAGCGCGTGCCTTTGCATTTCGCTTTGGCGTCGATCGGCAATCGTTTCATTGCTTGCGCAATCGATCACACGATTCAGATCATCGCGCTCATGACTCTTGCGATCATCGCTGCGATAGTTACCGATGCGCCGAGTCTCGGTTCGCGTCTAATGAACG
>CBFHBI010000020.1:0-11991 GCA_965653755.1 uncultured Blastocatellia bacterium | reverse complement strand
TTTATGGAGTCCAAAAATAGTTGGAAAGCAGTTGTTGCTTGTTCCTTGCTGATCTCGATCGTGGGCCTTTTCCCCTCTCGGACGCGCGCATGCGGCCCGTTCTTCACGGATGCGATGTTTGTCTTCACGAAACATCCTGACTTTCCGCTCGCGCAATTTGCGGGCGGAAGAATTGGGATTGTCCAGCCCGCCTGGGCCCGTTCGTACCTGGTGGTCGCTTACCGAGTTCTTTCCGCCAACCCTTTGAGCGATCGCGAAGCCAAAGACATTGCCAGCCTGTGGGATGAGCGCCTCAGTCTTGGAGACGAGAGCACCGGCGAGCAGACCGCCGGCAAAGATTGGATCGAAGCCCGCAAGAAAGTTCCCGGCGCGGCCGCGCTCACGGAGATCAACGTTTACCGTAATCGCGAGAAGCCGCACGAATACGACGAGTTTTTGAATTGCCAATCGGGCGCGTTCACATCGGCGGCTGCCATCCTTGATGAGCGAATCAAGAAGTACGGCGCGGACAGCGGTCAGGTTAAGGAATGGCTGGCGGCCCAGGACGTGGTGTTTTCGAATTGCCATGAAGGAAATTCGATTCCCCAGGCGACCAACGATCAAGATCCGCTGGTGCGCGCGGACCGCGCTTATCAAATCGCCGCAGCGAATTTCTATGTGACGAATTACGATCAGGCGAAACAGCAATTCGATGTGATCGCAAAGGACAAGAATTCACCATATCGAATCGTCGCCCCGTATCTCGCCGCTCGCGCGATGCTGCGGAAGGGAAACCTCGCAGACAAACCAGAAGATGCAGCGCCGCCGCTTTCTGATGCCGAGGCCCGATTGAATTCAATTCTCAAAGACGCTTCGCTTAAACAATCGCACCACGATGCGGGGCGACTGCTCAATCTGGTGCGCCTGCGCCTTCATCCAGAGGAAAAGACCCATGAGCTGGCCCACCTGATCATGAAGAAAGACGCGGCGGACGATTTCAAACAGAGCGTTTGGGATTACACAATCTTGCTCGACAAATTGATCGGCGAAGATGATTCAGGAAATAAAAGGCCGGCTCCGGCCGGTATGACTTCCGATGATCTGAGCGATTGGATTATCGCGATTCAAAGCGAAGACCCAAGCATCGGCGCTCATACGACTGAGCGCTGGCAAAATACTAAGTCGGTGCCGTGGCTGGTGGCTGCATTGATGAACGCAAAGGGCAAAGACGCAAAGGGCGAAGACGCAAAGGTAAACGATCTGATTTCAGCCGCGGCGGCAGTCGCACCCGCTTCGCCCGCTTATGCGACGGTCGCTTTCCAACGCGTCCGCCTGTTGAACGAGGCAGGCCGGGCCGCCGAAGCTCGTACGCTACTGGATCAGGTGCTTTCAGGTGATCGAAAACAACTATCTACCTCCGCCGTCAATCTTTTTCTCGGTCAGCGGATGATGGGAGCGAAGAACCTCGATGAGTTCTTACGCGACGCCCAACGCGAAGCAGCGGGCTTTAGCGCTGACGACGACGGCCGCGAAATTCCAGTCGATCAAAAAGAGGCCGAGCAAACTGCCAACGGCTCCAAGTTCTTTTTCGATCTCGACGCCGCGAACATTTTCAACAAAACAATGCCTGCGTCGATCATGAAAGACGCTGCGCGCTTAAGAATCCTGCCGCCGAATTTGCGCAAAGACGTTGCGCAAGCCGCATTCGCGCGCGCCGCGCTCGTCGATGATTATCAATCAGCGATGGAAGCCGGAACTGTGCTGGAGGAGTATTATCCGCAGACGAAGGAATTTGTGACAGCTTATCAACGCGCCACAACTCCCGAGGCCAGAAGATTTGCGGCAGCTTTTCTCAGCTTGAAATTTCCCGGAGTGCGTCCCTTTGTTTCCGCCGGCATCGGCCGCACCACGGAGGTTAATGGCATCGATAGTTACCGCGACAACTACTGGTGTACCGAACCGCCCACGCCGCAGGCGCTTCCTGCTTCGGATCAGGACCCGCAAGAGACTAACAAGAAACGGCCGGTTGTGGTCCCCGATTTTTTGAAAGCGGGTGAAGCGCTCGGCGCGCGCCAGTTCGCATGGTTGCAAGCCCTCGGAACGGCGCCGAACTATCTGTGCAAGACGGCGATCGACTGGGCGGAAAAGAACCCCAACGATCCCCGTTCGCCGGAGGCGCTGCATCTGGCGGTCCGATCGACTCGTTATGGTTGCACCGACAAGGAAACTGGACGATGGTCAAAAGCCGCGTTCGATTTGCTGCATAAGCGTTATCCAAACACAAAATGGGCGATCGCGACGAAGTATTGGTTCAATGGCTAGCCACAATAATCAAGGGTGACAGATCACAAACACACGAACGCGCTGATTAACGAGACCAGTCCGTACCTGCTGCAGCACGCTCACAATCCTGTCGATTGGTATCCCTGGGGTGAGGAAGCGCTGGCGAAATCCCGCGCCGAGAACAAGCCGATTCTCCTCAGCATCGGTTACTCCGCGTGTCACTGGTGTCACGTCATGGAACGCGAGTCGTTCGAGGACGAAGACATCGCGCGCTTGATGAATGATAACTTCATCAATATCAAAGTGGATCGCGAAGAGCGTCCCGACCTCGATCAGATCTATATGACCGCCGTCCAAATGATGACTGGCCACGGCGGGTGGCCCATGACGATGTTTCTCACGCCCGAAGGTGCGCCGTTCTACGGCGGCACCTATTTCCCGCCGGAAGATCGCTACAACATGCCGGGTTTTCCACGCGTCTTGCTAAGCGTCGCCGAAGCTTACCGCTCGCAGCCCGAGCAGGTTGCGAACACTGTGACGTCCATGCTCGGAGAGTTAAGGCGAGTTGGTTTAGCAGAAGAGTCGCACGAGTTGTTGACGATTCAAATTCTCGACAGCTCCTATCGCCGCGTGGCGAAGAATTACGATCAGGTCAACGGCGGTTTTGGAGGCGCGCCGAAATTTCCACCGGCAATGACATTAGAATTCCTGCTGCACATTTATTACCGCACGCGTTCGGCCGAAGCGCTCGAGATGGTCCGGCACACCGCTCGCAAAATGGCGGAAGGCGGCATGTACGATCAACTCGGCGGCGGCTTCCATCGCTATTCTGTCGATGCGAAATGGCTGGTGCCGCATTTCGAAAAGATGCTCTACGACAACGCGCTGCTGGCGCGACTGTATTTGCATATTTATCAACTTACCAAAGACGAGTTTGCGCGACGCATCGCCGAGCAGACTCGCGATTATGTAATGCGCGAAATGACCGACGCGCAGGGCGGCTTTTACTCGAGCCAGGATGCGGATTCAGAAGGCGAAGAAGGAAAGTTCTTTGTCTGGTCACGCGCTGAGGTTGTTCAGCTGCTGGGCGAAAGCGATGCGACAATCTTCTGCGATTACTACGACATTACCGATGCCGGTAATTTCGAAGCGCGGAATATTCTTCATGTGACAACGACATTCGAAGCCCTGGCAACTAAATTTGGCGTCGTTCCTGATCGTGTCCGTAATATTATTGAAACAGGCCGACAAAAGTTGTTCGCCGCGAGGGAGCAACGTGTTAAGCCCGGACGTGACGATAAAGTTCTGACTGCCTGGAACGGCCTGATGCTATCCGCATTTGCCGAAGCTGCAGCAATTTTTAAACGCAAAGATTATCAAGCCGTAGCACGCGCTAACGCGAAATTCCTCCTGGACGATTTACAGCGCGATGGCCTTCTGCTGCGCACGTGGAAGAGTGGCCAGGCAAAGCTCAACGGCTATCTGGAAGACTACTCAAATCTGGTTGACGGTCTGATCTGCTTGTACGAAGCGACCGGCGAACTTCTTTGGATTGAAAATGCAATCGGCTTCGCCGACAAGATGATCGATCAATTTTGGGATGCTGAGAACGGCGGGTTCTTTTTCACTGGCCAGACGCATGAGCAACTCATCGTCAGAACCAAAGATTGGCTTGATAATGCGACTCCGTCCGGGAATTCCGTCGCGGCCCTGGTCCTGCTGAAACTGCATGCACTTACGGCGAACGACGATTATCGGCGTCGCGCAATTACGATTCTGCGCTTAATGAGCGATCAAATCAGTCGGTATCCATCTGCGTTCGGGCTGGCGCTGCAGGCGGTCGATTTCTATCTGTCGGCGCCTCTGGAAATAGCCATTGTGGGTGATTCATCAGACCCAAAATTTGCGCAGCTTCGGGCGACTGAGTTCGTCAACAACCTGCCCAATCGGGTTGTGGCCGTTTGTTCGGAAGACTGGGAACGCGCCGCCGAAATCGTCCCATTGCTGGCAGGTCGTACCACTGCCGGAGCCCCACCCGCCGCCTACGTTTGTCAGTCCCACACTTGTCAGTCGCCAGTCTTTTCTTCGGACGATTTGCGGCAAGAGCTTCTCATGATGGCGACGTGAGCCTTGCCATTTAATCCTCAAAACACGATTTTGTCACAATTTTCCGCCAAAAATCGGTTGACTTCGTACCGTTACGACCGCTATTCTCTTCAAGGGTCAACAATGTTGGCCAATGTCTAGCAATTGCTAACTGGCTACGCGCTTTAATCCATACCACCTCACTGATTCAGTTCCTGCTGAAAACCTCGGGAAAATAATGTCAAGGCTTAACTGGAAAAGCTTCTTGTTGCTGGCGACAGTCGTCATCGCCGGCTCACTCATACTGTTGTCAGGAATCGTTTCAACGGTTCATCTAACGCTTCTAGGGTGGAGTGGCATAGCAGCCCTAATTGTGCTCGTGGCCCTGACCGTCGGGGCGAGTCGTTTCATCGTTCCGGTCACAAGCATCGATGGCACCAATCAAACAAATAAGTCAGTCGCCGATGCGTTTATTTTTCTTGCCGTCATCATGTACACGACGGCGCCCGCAAATAGTTTTGGTCCGGCGGTTATCCTCGCGGCCATCGTAGGATTCATCGCCTCGATATCGAGCGCCGACAAGTGGGCCAGAGTCTTTGCGGTTGGCAGTTCAATCATTTCGACCTTTGTCGCCTCGCTGGCTTATAAGTTCCTGCTGGTGGCAATGGCCGGGGGCGAAGTTGCGCTGGGCAATGATGGACTCGGCATTCTGTTATTTCCGCTTTGCGTTTTCGGATTGCTTCACTACGGGCTGAGCACTTTCGGAACGATCGCATTTACTTCGCTCTCTGCAGACGAAAGCAAATTCGAAGTTTCGAAAGAGAGCCTCGTTTGGACTCTCATCACGCAGGTGGCGAGCGTTACTTCGGCGGCCTTGTTCTTCTCAGGACTTCACGGCGCCGGTATTCCGTTCCTGTTCGTGGGCGCTCTCATCATCACGCTGGTGTACTTACTGTTTCGCTTCAACGAAAGGCGCGTCAGCGAGGTTACTCGCGCGCAGGCCGAAAAGCTCAAGTACATCGAAGAGATTGCTGACCTGCACATGAATACGATTGAGTCTTTGGCGATAGCGATCGACGCCAAAGATCAAACGACGCATGGCCACGTCCGGCGCACGCAAATTTACGCGACGGAGATGGGCAAGCTTTTGAAAGTATCTGAGTCGGACCTGCGAGCTCTGGTCGCCGGCGCTTTGTTGCATGACATCGGCAAACTGGCAGTGCCCGAATACATTTTGAATAAGCCCGGCAAGCTCACCGAAGCCGAGTTCGCCAAGATGAAGATCCATCCCACGGTGGGCGGCGATATTCTGAAACGCGTCAACTTCCCTTACCCGGTCGAAGATATCGTTCGTTATCATCACGAAAAATGGGACGGTAGCGGGTATCCGAGAGGGCTTCGCGCTGATCAGATTCCGCTGGTTGCCCGGATCATTTCGGTGGTGGATTTTTATGACGCGACGCGCTGTGACCGTCCCTACCGCAAAGGAATGAAGCGTGAAGATTCGCTGGCCCTGTTGCAGAAGATGTCCGGGACGGCGTTCGATCCAAAGGTCGTCAACCTGTTTGTGAAGCACGTGCTGGAATTCGACGGCCTCATTGGCCGCGAAGACATTCAAGAGCAAGTCGCCTCAGAAAATATCGACCTGACTACGAAGACGCGTCCTGATGCCGGTTTGGCTTCGGACGTTCTCGGCGTTCCTGATGATGCGACCGGGTTCCGTTCGATTACCGAAGCGCAGCGTGAAGTCTTTGCGCTTCATGAAATCGCGCAGACGATTGGATCGTCGTTGAATTTGAACGACACGGTCACCCTAATTTCGAACAAGCTGCGAGCGATCGTGCCCTTTGACACCTGTGTGATTTTCATCGTTGACGATCGCTCGGGCAAAGCCATTGCGATGCACGTCGTCGGCGAGCATGCCGAACTCTTCCGTCTGCGCCGAATGAACGTCGGCGACGGAATTACCGGTTGGGTCATCGCTAACGCGCGCTCGATGTGCAACTCATCGCCCGAACTAGACATGGTGGGGCTGCCGGATGAAATTGCGCGCAGTTATCGGGGTGTGCTGGTTTCGCCCTTGATTCGCGAAGACGGCGCCTTTGGCGCAATCGCGCTTTATGCGAAAGGCCGTACGTCGTACACGACTGAGCATGTGCGTTTGCTGGAGTCTGTGGCCCAGCATGCCGCTTCAGCCCTCAACAATGCGTTGACATTCGAGAAGACGAAAGAAAGCGCGCTCACCGATCCGTTGACCGAGCTTCCCAACTCTCGCGGGTTCTACATGATGTTGGAGCAGAGACTGGCCGAATGCGAACGGTTGGGCCGTGAATCACTGGCCGTCATCAGCATGGACATCGACGACTTCCGCGCGATCAACGATCGATATGGCCATGCGATGGGCGATCGGCTGTTGGCCAGCGTTGCGCGGGTAATTCGCAAGGAATTAAGACAGATGGATATTCTGTCGCGCTACGCAGGCGACGAGTTCGTTGCGATCATGCCCTTGGCTTCGCTGGTTATGGCTGAAGGAATTGCCGACCGCATCGGCAAGGCAGTCTCCGAACACAACTTTTCCGTACGCCCCGGGACGCAAGTGGCCGTCAACATCAGCGTGGGCATCGCCTGTTTCCCCGTCCACGGAGAGACGACCGAAGAGTTGCTGACCGCCGCCGCGCGAAATATGCAGCGAGACAAGCATTCCCGGAAGAACCTGCACAATTTATCGACACTGCCAACGCCGGCCCGCATCGATCATTACACCTGACCCCGACGCAGGTGTTCTCGCAGGCACGTCCGAACTAAATTCGGCGTGCCTTTTCTTTTGCCGTTTTGTCGGCCAAGGCGTCTCGCGTATAATCGCCCTTCGGCAGTTCACGACGCTTCAAGGCCAGCTCAGGGCTGGCCGATTCAATTACCGCACCACCAGTCGAACCGATGAGCAGTCAAACAGGCGAACGCCGCCAATCGAAATCATCACCAGCGGGCAGCGCTGGCGTACTCGATCATCCACAGGAATCCGTGAACGAATTGCAGGAAGATCGCGAGACGCTGGTTAATATCCTTCAGCAGATGATCCTGATCCGGCGCTTCGAAGAGAAGTGCGCCGAGTCGTATAGCCTCGGCAAGATCGGCGGCTTCTGTCATCTCTACATCGGCCAGGAAGCCGTGGGCGTGGGCGCGATTTCGGCGCTGCGTCCCGACGACTACGTTTTGACGAGTTATCGCGAACACGGCCAGGCTATCGCGAAAGGAATGTCCCCGGACGCGGTGATGGCCGAACTGTACGGGAAGGCCGGCGGCTGCTCGCGGGGTAAGGGCGGATCGATGCATCTGTTCGACGCCGATCTGGGTTTTCTTGGCGGGCATGCGATCGTCGGTGGGCAGATTCCTTTGGCGACCGGTGTCGCTTTCGCTGCGAAATACCGAGAGACCGATCAGGTTACGCTCTGTTTTTTTGGCGAGGCTGCCGTGAATCAAGGCGCGTTTCACGAATCAATGAACATGGCCCAACTTTGGAAGCTGCCGTGCATTTACATCTGCGAAAACAACATGTACGGCATGGGCACGTCGCTGCAGCGCGCCATGTCATTTCAAAACGTGGCTCTGAAATCCTGTGCGTACGAAGTAGCTTCGGAAGCCGTCGATGGCATGGACGTCCTGGCGATGCGGGCAGCGGTCCAACGCGCGGTAAAGCGCGCGCGCGAAGAATCTCTGCCGACACTGTTGGAAGCGCGCACCTATCGCTACATGGGCCATTCGATGTCCGATCCCGGCAACTACCGCACGCGCGCCGAGATTGAAAAGTATCAGGAGCGAGATCCAATCAAGATATTCACAAATAAGTTAAAGCAAGCCGACATCATTAACGACAACGCAATCGCGGAGATCGAAGCGCAAGTAAAGGAAGCAGTCGAGGGCGCAGTTAAATTCGCCGACGAGAGTCCGCTGCCAGATCCGAGCGAACTTTACACCGACGTGTACGCAAGCCCAATCAATCCGAACGAGTAACAATCAATGGCCGTAATGACGATGCGCGATGCTCTAAACCAGGCTCTGAAAGAGGAGCTGGCGCGCGACAATTCAGTTTTTCTCATGGGCGAAGAAGTCGCCGAGTACCAGGGCGCGTACAAGGTCACGCGCGGATTGCTCGAAGAGTTCGGAGCCAAGCGTGTCATCGACACCCCGATTACCGAACTTGGATTTGCAGGTCTCGGCGTCGGGGCCGCGATGGCTGGTCTGCGGCCGATCATCGAGTTCATGACCTTCAATTTTTCGATCCTGGCCACCGATCAAATTATCAACTCCGCTGCCAAGATGCGTTACATGTCCGGCGGCCAATTCAAAATCCCGATCGTTTTCCGCGGACCGAATGGTTCGGCTTACCAGGTTTCCTCGCAGCATTCGCAAGCACTGGAATCGTGGTATGCATACTTCCCTGGTCTAAAGGTGGTTATGCCCGCGACCCCCGCCGACGCGAAAGGTCTGCTGAAGAGTGCGATTCGCGACGACGATCCGGTCGTCTTCCTGGAGCAGGAACGGATGTACGGCATGAAAGGTGAGGTGCCGGACGATGAAGACTTCACGATTCCCCTTGGTGTCGCCGACATCAAACGCGAAGGAACCGACGCGACCATTGTCGCGCGCTCGTTGATGGTGCCGATTGCTTTGCAGGCAGCGGAGCAACTCGAGCAGGAAGGAATCTCTTGCGAAGTGATCGATCCGCGTACGATTCGTCCCCTCGACATTAAAACGATTATCGAATCGGTGAAGAAGACCAATCGTGCGGTGATCGCCGAGGAGTCGCATCCTTTCGCCCGCGTCGGCGCGGAGATCAGCGCCGAGATTACCGAGCAAGCTTTTGATCATCTGGACGCGCCGGTGAAGCGGGTCTCAGGCGTGGACGTGCCGATGCCCTACGCCAAGAATCTCGAACAACTCGCGATTCCGGATGTCGCTAAGATTGTCGCAGCCGTGAAAGAAGTCTCTTACGTTTGATGTCTGCTGCCTACTGCTTACCGCTTACTGCTTACTAACAATGGCCACTCAAGTCGTCATGCCGAAGCTGTCGCCCACAATGGAAGAGGGGCAGCTTGCGCGCTGGCTGAAAAAGGAAGGCGACAAGGTTTCGATGGGCGAACCGCTCGCCGAAATCGACACCGACAAAGCCACGATGGAAATGCAGGCGCTGTCGAACGGCGTGCTGCGCAAAATTCTGATAGACGTAGGCGAGAGCGCGCCGCTGGGTCAACCCATCGCACTCATCGGCGAGCCGGACGAAGACATTTCTGAACTATTGAAGGCAGCACCGGCGACTAAACCTGCCAAAGCAGAAGCTGCGCCTTCGCAATCTCCGGAGAATGACGCTGCTCCGGTGGCCGCAAAACCGGCCGAGCCCGAGCCTGCGAAAGCCAGCTCAGAAATCAGCGGCAACGGCCAGCAAGCTGCGCGGACCGGACGCGTTTTGATTTCTCCTATCGCCGCTCGCATGGCCACCGAAGCCGGGATTGATTTCAAAACTATCGACGGAAGCGGACCGGGTGGTCGCATCGTCAAGCGCGACATCGAGACCGCAATTAACGACAAACAGAAAGCAGCGCCGGCGAAACCAGCGGTTGGGAAACTCAATCTGCCGCGACGCGCAGAGAAAGGTGTCGTGTATGGACCATCCGCGTATCGCGACGAGCCAGTCAGCGAAATGCGCCGCACCATCGCTCGCCGTCTCTCGACTTCGCTGGGCCCAATTCCACATTTCTTTCTGACCAGCGAGATCGATATGGAGCGCGCCGCCGATACGCGTCGTTCGATCAATGAACGCTATCCGGATCTCAAGCTCAGCATCAATGACTTGATTATCAAGGTCGCTGCCGTCAGCTTGATCCAGCATCCTCAGGTGAACGCTTCGTTCCAGGACAAGACGATTCGCTATTACGAACATGCCGACATCGGCGTGGCGGTTGCGACTGAGAATGGCTTGATTACGCCCATCGTGCGCGCCGCCGAGCTGAAGTCACTGCCCGACATCGCGACCGAAGTTCGCGAACTCGCGGAACGTGCGCGGTCGCGCAAGCTGAAGCCGGAGGAATATACCGGCGCCACTTTTTCGATCAGCAACCTGGGCATGTTCGGGATCGAGGAATTCACTGCTGTGATCAATCCGCCCGAAGGCGGAATCCTCGCCGTCGGCGCCATGGCGCCCAAGCCCGTCGTGCGAGACGGACAAGTAACGGTCCGGCAGACGATGCGCGTCACCATGTCATGCGATCATCGCGTGATCGACGGCGCCATCGGCGCGAAGTTTCTGCAGACATTCAAGCAGATCTTGGAGAATCCGCTTTATCTTTTTCTTGACTGATGTAGTTCGGTAAGACGTGCGCCTCTAAGATCGGATTGCCTCGCCGTTCTTATCATCTTGCGCGCGCCGCTTCCTCATGCCGAGGCCAACACGCAAGTTCAACGCCGGTCCGCACCTCGCGCTCATCACGGTCCAACTCATCTTTGGCACGTGGGGCATTCCCGCGAAGATCGCGCTAAGACAAATCACTCCATTTGCTCTCTCGGCGATTCGTGTAGCCCTGGCTGCGGCGGCCTTCGCGTTCATTGGTCGTCTCACCAACAATTTCAAGCCGATCGCCCGTCGCGACTGGCCTTTGCTCATCGGTTCAAGCTTCTGCGGGATAGTTCTGAATCAATGGTTCTTCGTGACAGGACTGTCGCTGACTACAGTCGTGAATTCGGTGCTGATTACGACGACGATGCCCGTGTTCACCTTGATCATCGGCGGCCTTGCGGGCACCGAGCGTCCTTCTTTCCAGCGAGCGATTGGCATCGTCGTTGCCGCCGCCGGCGTTTTCTATTTAATCAGTCCCTCGCGTGCCGATGTGGCCGCTGGTTCGCGCACGGGCGATTTATTGATTCTCGGCAGCGCGCTCATCTATGGCTGTTACATCGCCATTTCGAAACCGCTGGTCGAGAAGTATGGCGCGTTGCCGACAATCACCTGGGTCTTTATCATCGCGACTCTTCCGACGTTGATCGCCGGCGCGATCTCTCTGAAGCCTGGAATGCTCGCGGCCATCGACGCGAGCGGATGGTCGTCGATCATCTACATCGTAGCCGTGCCAACGGTAGTTGCGTATTATTTGCTGAGCGCGGCGCTGAAGGACGTGCCTCCGAGCACAGTAGCTGTTTACATTTATCTGCAGCCGCTGATCGCATTCCTGATCGCCCCCGCGGTGTTAGGCGAAGCGTTTACGATGCGCACCGCAATCGCGGCGGCGTTGGTTTTCGGCGGAGTAGCTATTACCACGAGCCGGCGAAGACAACGCGCGCCGGCCGTTACGGAGATAGAAGTCTCGCAATCTTAATCAGACCGATAATCGAGGAAGAGTTTCTTGGCCTGGATCATCACCCTAATCCTGCTCATTTTTTACTGCCTTGGACTATTTGTCTTTCACGCAACCAGAGCCATTCACGTCCTGCCGTTCCTGGCGCTGTTCATTCTCTTATCTGATTACCTGCTGGCGCGCCGCTTCCGTCAACACTAAAATTACTTCGCAAGTTCGTCACCACAATTCCGGCAAAGATTTCGCCGCCGCGCGTTTAGCGTTCTACAACCGAGGCAGCGCACGTACATGGCCCGTG
>CBFHBI010000019.1:0-12010 GCA_965653755.1 uncultured Blastocatellia bacterium | reverse complement strand
CGTGCGGACTTCAGTGACGCCACCGGTTGAAGAACCATAATCGCTGGAGTAAGGCTGCTGAAACACCTGAACTGAGTCGACCGCAGCGATCGGTAGATTCAAACGAAAGTTTCCGCTGGCGGGATCCGCGGCATTCAAGCCGTTGACCAGCAGAGCGCTCTGCTGCTCGAAAGCTCCACTGATGTTGATTTCTCCCGTCGATGAGCGAACGACGCCCGGAACCAAGGGCAGAGCTTCGTCGACTTTTCCGGTTGCCAGCGGCAGGCGTTGGAGCGTCGCGCGTTTCAAATTCGCGGTGGCTGTTGCCGATCCGGTTTGGACGTTGATCGCTTCATCGTTTGGAACATTGACCGTCACCGTTGAAGCCACTGCCGCAACTTTCATGGTGACGTCGACTGCCGCGTCGATTCCCACCCGAATCTCGACATATGAAATTGCGTCGTCGAAGCCATTTGCTTTTACCTGAATGACATACTGGCCGGGCGCGATCCGCGAACTTAGCGTGGCGACTCCGTTCTGATCCGAAACGGCCGTAGCTAATGACGTCTGCGAATCCGGCGCAGCTAGTAGAGAGCAACGGGCACCGGAGATCGTATGGGCGGCCTCGTCACGGACAGTAATATTGATTCTGGCTGATTCAGTTTCCTGCGCATTAGTTGTGAAGCTGGCGCAAGCAAGGAAGACCAGCCCGACAATCGCCAATACCCGTAAAGCTCCGATGGGTGCGATTGTGGTCTTGCTTCGTCGTTCGGCGCTGATCGATAATCCCGCGCAGAATCGAGCAGTTAGATTCGGCGACCAATACATGGGGGAACTGTCTTAGGAACTGCCAATCGTGTTTTCTTTGTACCATGCCGGCAGCCAAATATAAAGCCTGAAGTAAGAGTGCGATGAGGAAGCGTTTTCGACTCAATCTGCAATGGAAGCTGTTGCTGGTGATGGTGGCGATCCTCACTGCGATCATTATTTCTTCGACGTACCTGCACAATCTGGTCACGGGCTTACTCAGCGAAGAATACCGGTACAACAACGCGGTTCGACTGGTCGCGACGATAGCCAAGAGGGGCGCGACGCTTCACTACTTCGATAAGCCTGAGGACTTCCTGAGTGAGACCCAACTCATCGTTAACTCGCGTCCGGATTTTGACCAGATCGATGTTTACGAAGTCAAGAACGATCGGGTCGATCTGGTAAGCACTACAGCGCCGGGCAGCCCGGCGTTGCCTTATCTGAATGAGAATTCGCGCGATAACGATTTACGCGAGATGGAGAAGCAACTTCCCGGCATCGTCACGATGGAGGTTGATCAAAACGGTCGGCGCAATTGGATCATTACAGTTGAAATTCGGGACGGCACTCGCCGTGGATACGTTAGCGCGCTCGTACAAAAGGCCTCGGCAACGGACTTTATTAGCCGACTTCAGTTCAGGCAGAACCTGATTCTCGCCGGTGGATCAGTGGTAGTCGTCGCCTTGCTGTATTTATTTTTCACCGTTTTCTTTCAGCGGCCGACGCGCGAGATCGCCGCAGCCATGGCGCGTGCCCAGAGTGGCGACCTAAATGCCAGAGTCGTGGTTCGACGCGACGATGAGCTGGGTAAAATCGCGAAGGCATTCAATCAGATGATTGAGGACATCCGCGGGCGCAACGAAGAGCGTGAAGAACTCCTGCGAAAAGTGAGTAACTTCAACGAGCAACTCCAGACGCAGGTCAACGACGCCACGCGCGAATTGCGCGCCTCCAACGAAGCCTTGCGGGAAACGCAGCAGGGCCTTGCGCGTTCTGAGCGGCTGGCGGCCGTTGGCCAGATTGCGGCATCGTTGGCGCACGAAATCGGCACGCCTTTGAACGCAATCTCGGGGCACTTGCGTTTGTTGGCGCGGAGTCATCCACATGACGCCGATACGCAGCGGCGCGTAACGATCATCAACGCCCAGTTGGATTCGGTGGTGAAAAGTGTAAAAGGCTTGTTGGCCCGAACGCAGCGCCCTCAACTTAGGTTTGCGCCTGTGGATTTGAACGAGCTGATTGACGAGCTGCTATGGCTGGTCCAGCCGACGCTTGAGCTTCATAAAATTGAAGCACACACAACCCTCGATCCGGCACTGCCATTGTTGAGCGTCGATCGCGACGGCCTGCTGCAATTGCTGCTGAATCTTACAAATAACAGCATCGACGCAATGCCTAACGGCGGCACAATCGAGATTATGACCAGACTCGATCCACTTTTGCGTGAAGCAGAGGTCGTTTTTACTGATAGTGGGATTGGAATTGAACCTTCCGCGATCAACCGTGTGTTCGAGCCAGTGTGGACCACACAGCGCGCGGGCCGGGTTTGCGGGGTGGCGCTCGCGCGCGCGACCGCCAACGGCCATGGCGGGAAGATCGAGGTAATGAAGACCGCAAGTCAGGGGGCGAGATTTCGACTGACGTTGCCTCTTGCAGACAGGGGATCGCTCGTCGAGGAGGTGCTCACAAGTGTTGTCTGAAATGCCGAGTCTGATGGTCGTCGACGATGATCCCGTCACGTGCGAACTACTGTGTGAAGTATTCACCGCGGAAGGATTCAATCCGCGCTTCGTGCAAAGCTCCGATGCTGCCCTGGCTTCACTGGCTCGCGAGCAGGCCGATGTCGTCATTAGCGACATACGCATGGCGTCGGTCGACGAAGGTCTCACTTTGTTGGACCAACTCCGTCATGACTATCCGAAAATGCCGGTCGTACTTATGACGGCGTTTGGATCGGTTGATACGGCAGTGCGCGCGGTCAAACACGGCGCCTTCGATTACGTCAGCAAACCTTTCGAGTTAGAAGCGATCGTAGCAACCGTTCGTCGTGCGTTGGCCGGGAATTTTCCAAAGCATCCTGCCACGGTCACTGAGGAACAAGAGCAACAGGAGTCGGGTTTGATTGGTCGCACTCCCGCGATGCTCGAAGTTTATAAGATGATTGCGCGGGTCGCGGACTCGCCGGCCGCAGTGCTCATCACCGGCGAATCAGGGACTGGAAAAGAACTGGTCGCGCGGGCGATTCATGCGCACGGGCGAGCCGATAGGCCTTTTGTCGCCATTAACTGTGGGGCCATCGCGGAGACGTTGCTCGAAACAGAACTATTCGGCCATCTCAAGGGATCTTTCACGGGCGCAATTGCCAACAAGTTGGGGATCTTTGAGCAGGCTGGGAAGGGCACAGTATTTCTCGACGAGGTCAGCGAGATGAGCGTCAGTTTGCAAGTGAAACTGCTTCGAGTTTTGCAAGAACGAGAAGTCGTGCCTGTAGGCGGAGCCGCGCCAACTCCAGTTCATGCACGGGTAATCGCGGCCACCAATCGAGACCCGCAGGAATTGCTCGCGAGCGGTAGATTTCGTGAGGACCTGCTGTATCGATTGAACGTGATCAATATTCATCTGCCCGCCTTGCGCGAAAGGCGCGACGACGTCGTGCTACTGGCCGCGCACTTCTTACGTAAACACGCGCGCCAAGGACAACTGCCGCCGCGTATAGATGATGCATCATTGACAGCGCTTACCAATTACTCCTGGCCCGGGAATGTTCGCGAACTTGAGAACGTCATAGAACGGGCGGTCACCTTGAACCCGCTCGGACCAATCACGATCGACGATTTATCACCAAGAGTAATGGCCGCGGCTATGGACCAAGGCGCACCTCAGTTTGGCGAAACCCCACCCGGACTCTTCGAAGCGCTTCCCTCGTTAGATGAAATTGAGCGGCGCTATTTGCAGCACGTCCTGGAGGCAACGGATGGAAATCGCACGCGGGCAGCTGAGATCCTCGACGTAAATCGCAAGACGTTGTATCGGATGGCAGCCAGGCTGGGAATAGATCTAAGCAATCGGAAGGCGTAGCCCAAAAAGGCCACACCCGAACAAAAAGCCACACACGAATGCCGCCACAGTCTGGTCCCAGAACCTGAGAACGATTGAGCATCCCACAAAGATTCTGCATTCGCGGTCGGTGTGGATAACGGGTACGCGTCTTGCTGTGCCGCAACGATCGTATTCGTCTGTCGCCACCTATGACATGCCTCAATAGCGGTCTGCGATCCTTCGTTTGTTCCGCGGTCGCAGCGATAATTGCAATCATCGCGATTGCTTCCGGTGCATGCGCGCGCCTGAGTGACGCCCAAAAGACGCCCCCTCGGAATACAACGACCCTCCCTTCGACAACCCCAACGGTACAGCCGCTTATCACCTGGATTGACATCGCGAGTAGCTATGATCGCATTCGTGACTATCAGTGTCTTTATGAGAAAGAAGAGCGCGCAATTTCCAGTGGCGAGCGTCAAACGATCAAAGTTTCTTTCCGCAAACCGTTCGACGTGCGGCTTGATTGGTTGGGCGACAAAGGAAAAGTGGATCAGACAGCGATCTATCGGCAGGGCGCAAACGACGGCAAGGTCCTGGCGCGGCAATCCGGATTGCTCGGCATACTCACGGGCACCATGAGGCTCAATCCAACCGACAAACTTGCGCTGACCGATTCGCAGCATCCGATCACTGAAATGGGAATCGGGAAAATAATCGAACGAGCGCAGCACGACAGCGCGGATGCTGGCATCACCGTCAAGTCTTCAGAAGATTCCCTGGACGGTCGTCCGACATACCGATTCGACTTCGTTGCCACCAACAACAAAAGCGTGGGCGGCTTGCCAGAAGCGAAGAAAGCCTTAATTTGGGTAGATCGAGATTTGAAGTTGCCAATCAAGCTCGAACTCTACGATCGATCGGGCTCATTGCTCGAGCGGCACAATTTCAAGAACTTACGTGTAAACGTAAATCTACCGGACGCGACGTTCACTTTTTAGATCTGTGAAGAAGTCATTAATGTTCAAGAACGCGTTGCGCCAACTCGCGCACCGTTTCAATCGTCCCTTCATGGTGATGTTCGAAACGACGCTGCACTGCAACATGAAGTGCGGTTACTGCGCGATTTGGCAGAATCAGCAACCGGAAGATCGCGCGGCGCGCGATCGCTTATTCGCGCGCATGGACGAGGCGGCGGATTTCGGAGTCTTTGCCTGGAGCTTTTCCGGCGGCGAGCCTTTGATGAATCCCAACATGCCGGACTACATCGAATATGCCGCGCGAAAAGGGTTCTTCACCTCGATGCCAACTAATGGTTTGGCGCTCCGGAAGTATGCTGAAAGCTGCGTCAAGCTCGATCAATTGGAAGTCTCGATCGACACGCTTGATCAAGAGAAGTTTGCGAAACGGCGCGGCATCGACGGCTTGCCGACAATCCTCGCCGCACTCGATTACATTAAAGGGAATCTCAAATTCAACACCATTCAGATTAACGCTGCGGTAGATCTGGAAAATCTAGACGACCTGCCGGCGCTGGCGGAGTACTGCGATGAGCGCGGATTTCTGCTGCACACCGAGGCGGTTCACAACGTCGTGCGAACGACCTGGAAAACTGAAGATGTGGAGATGCGGAACGAAGAACTTGATCGCGTCGCCGCTTACCTGACCACGCTTAAGAAAGAGTACAAGTGCGTTCGCTTCTATCGCGACTACTACAGTTTCTATCGCAATGACGGTTTCACGCGGAAGTTCCCGTGTCGCTCCGCATCGCATCTGGTAAATATGCGGCCGGACGGCTCGATCCACTTTCCGTGCGCGTTCGTAAGCGTCCATCGCGGTGCACCGGAGATGAGTTTGCGCGAAATCTATTCCACGCCGGAAGTTCGCCGGATTATTCAAGAATCACCGCAGATGTGGGAGTTTTGTAAAGGCTGCAAAATCGGATGTCCCTATGAAGTGTCAGCCTATCGTAACAGTCCCTTCACCGCGATTCGCAGTGCTTTGGATTTCACGCAACTAAGCTGAGCCTAGAGATGGCTGCAATTGTAAAGACGCGGGTGAAAGACGCCGAGGTAGATCGGCGTGAGGGCGTTTCGTCTGCGACGGCACTCGCGGTTGAAGTTCGCAATCTGGTTAAGACTTATCGCGACGGCACTGAAGCGAATCGGGGAATTAGTTTCAGTGTGCAGACCGGCGAGGTCTGCGCGATTCTCGGACCGAACGGCGCGGGAAAAACTACTTTTCTTCGCCAACTGACGACCGAACTGCGACCTACGTCTGGTTCGATCAATGTAATGGGTATCGACGCAATTGCGGAACCGACCAGTGCGAAAAAATTGATGGGCATTACGCCGCAGGAAGCTGGCCTTTTCGACCGGCTTACCGTGCGCGAACATTTT
Organism: uncultured Blastocatellia bacterium; assembly: GCA_965653755.1. Classification (GTDB taxonomy): domain Bacteria; phylum Acidobacteriota; class Blastocatellia; order Pyrinomonadales; family Pyrinomonadaceae; genus UBA11740. The sequence continues at coordinate 5,786 of CBFHBI010000019.1, read as the reverse complement.
GAGTATTTCGCTCGCTTCAAACATCTTTCGCGCCAGTCCGCTCGTGCAATGAGCGCTGAGATGATGCTTAAGCTGGGACTGACTGTCGAGAGCAAAAAGTTGGTGCGGTCGCTATCAGGGGGGCAACGCCGCCGCATTTTGATCGGCTTGGCGCTGCTGGGGCGGCCACCGCTGCTCGTTTTGGACGAACCGACAACCGGGCTTGATCCCGACACGCGCCGCCGGGTTTGGCAAGTGATTCGCGACGCGGTCAGTGAAGGCGCGACAGCGATCCTTTCAACGCATTACATGGAAGAGGCAGAACGGCTAAGCGATCGCATCGGCATCATTTCCGAAGGAGAGTTGATCGCTTACGGAACGCTCGATGAACTACTGGCGCGCGGTGACCCCAGCTACCGTGTGCGCTATCGAGATCGCGCGGGTGAATCGCGCGTACGGTTTTGTGAGAGTTTTGCGGGCGCGCAACGATACGTTGAAAGAGAATTACTCTCGGAATATTCGATCGCGCGCGCCTCGCTCGAGGATGTCTATTTTCGGCTCACCGGCGCGGCGTTCGAGAAAGGAGAGACGACGGCAGTTTGATGAATCGCCTCAACGACATCGCCGGGGTGTTTCGCATTCAGCTTGCAAGCATGCGCCGCGAGATTGGTCCATTCTTGCTGGCCGCGATCGTGTTTCCTTCGGCAATGTACTTGTTTGCCAATGCTGTGAGCGGAGCAGAAGCAGCCGCGAACCGTTTGCGTTTCCTGGCGGGCTCGATCATTTTTTCTTTGTCGCTAACCTCGATCAGTTGGCTTGGGTACTTGCTTTTGGAAAACCGTTTCACCGGCCGGCTGAAACTTTTTGCGACCTTGCCGATTGCGCCATCCAGTTATGTCTTTGGGGTCCTGATCTTTGCGCTTGCCCAGGCGACGTTGGCTACCACGATGGTCATGATCGTTGGTCGAATGCTCGGCGCGCAGATGCAGCCGAATTTTCTGCTGTTAAGTGTTACAGTTTATCTCACCATCATGAGTCTTTCCGGTTTCGGGGTAATTATCGCGGCGCGATCGCGCAGCTTCAGTGAAGGATCGCTGTTGACTGACACCTAGGGAGCGGGACTAGTTCTGCTGGCGCAGATCTACTACGCGCCGGAAATGATGCCGCGGGCCTTACGTCTATTCGCCGAAGTTTTGCCGACGACTTTCGCGGCGCGGGCGGTGCAGACCACGCTGGCCGGCGGCAATCAAATCGGCTTGGAACTGCTCGTTCTCGGCGCGATGGCGGTCGTTACGCTCGCGCTCGGATTTAGGTTGATGAAGTGGAGGGAAGATTAACGCTGCTCGTGTGGTTATGAGAGTGCTCGTGCTCACTCTGTCCTTCGGCTCAGGTCATGTTCGCGCTGCGCAGGTAATCGCGCGCGAGGTGACCCGACAAATGCCGGAGGCAGAGGTGCGAATAATTGACGCGCTGGAGAATTCGCGGCTGCTCTTTCGTGCAGCGTACGTGTGGCCGTATTGGATGATGGTGCGTTACGCGCCGGCGTTGTGGGGACGTTTCTTTGCCGGACGCGTCGCTCGCATGGACCAGAATACTGCACCCGAGTGGGCATTTCGTTGGGGATGCGCGAAGGTCTTTGAAATCATTAGAGAGTTTAAGCCGGAAGTGATCATGGCCACGGAAGTCGGCGCGTGCGAACTGGCAGCGCTGGCCAAGCGGAGCCGACTAACTGACGCGCGCGTGGTCAATGTGGTTACCGACTTTGAAGCCGAGCCCGTCTGGGTCAAGCCGGAGGTCGACGGGTATGCGGTAGCGGACGACGACGTGCGGAAGGCATTGTCTTCATGGGGCGCCCCCCAGGACCAAATGATCGTTTGTGGAATACCGACCGACGCAAATTTCAGCGCACGGCACGACGCTTCTGCGGTGCGGAAGAAATACGATCTTCGCGGAGACGCACCGATAGTGTTGTTGATGGGTGGAGGGATGGGACCGACGCGTATGGATGCGGTGGCGGCCTGTTTATTGAAGAGTGGTCGCCCGATGCAGATCGTTGCGGTCACCGGTCATGACAAGCGAATGCTTCGCCGCCTCAATCGGTTTCATCCTTCGCCGCGCACGTGCCTGCGGTCGATTGGTTGGACAGATGACGTTGCGGCTCTGATGCAAACAGCCTCGGTACTGATTACCAAGCCGGGCGGTGTTACGACCGCGGAAGCCGCCGTTTGCGGCTTGTCCGTGGTTATGTTCGATCCGATTCCCGGTCCCGAAGAAACCAACGCCGCGCGGCTCGCTGCGACCGGGGCGGGCATCATCACCACTAACGCGAGAGAGACAGCGGCAGCGGCCATCGCCTTGCTGGATGATGAAAAATCGCGACGCCAGATGTCTGCATGTGCGGCACAGCGCGCCCGTCCGGAAGCCGCTGCCACGATTGTGCGATTCGCACTCGGCCGCTTTCATCAGAACACAATGGCTCGGAGCACCACGGCTTAACAGGACAAGAACTCGAGAGGCGAGGTGGTGCCCTAATTTGGAAGCCAGGTTTTTCTGTAGCCCAGGCGTTTACGCCTGGGCTAGAGAAGCGGAGATCGCGTCAAAGCCTCATTAATGAGGCTTTTAAAACTGATCTCTTGCCATGTTCCCCAGCCGTAAGCGGCCGGGCTAGAGAAAGTCTTTCAAATTAGGGCGTCACCAGAGGCGATGACAGATAACCCGATCTTAATTCTGACTATCTCGAATGGCTCCGGTCACATTCGTGTGGCTCAGGGAATCTCATCGGCGATTCATGAAGTGAATGCCTCGACTCCGGTAACGATTGTCGATGTCGCCGATTACATGGCGCCGATCGCCCGGTTCACGCATATCAAAGCTTATCTGTGGCTGGTGAAGCACGCGCCCGCAGTTTGGAATCTGATCGACCGTTATCAGAAGAGACAGACGCATACGAGTCCGGAATGGTTCTACCGTCGCGAGTGCCGGAAGCTATTCGAGTTGGCTGATCGAATTCGCCCGCGTGCGCTGGTGGCGACCGAGGTCGGTTGTTGTGAAATCGCCGCTTTGCTGAAACGGGATCTCGCACTCGATGTGCCGCTGGTCGCAGCCAGCGACGCCCCGGACGTCGAGCGCGCCTGGGTTCAGCCAGAGGTTGATCTGTATTGCTTTGGCTTCGACTCATGCAGAGCGGAACTGATTCAGCACGGCGTTTCGGAGGAGCGGATACGCATCTGGGGAACTCCGCTTACAAATGGTTTTGAAGTTCCACGCGATCGCGAGAGAGAGCGGCGGTCAGTTTGCGCGTGGCTCAAGCTCGATCCGGCCAAGCCTGTGATTCTAATCGCCGGCGGCGGAGAGGCGATGGGACGGATTGAGAAGACGACCGCGCGGCTGCTTCGACTGCAGTCCGCACCGCAGCTAATCGTGCTTACTGCAAACAACCGAAGGCTTGCTGCTCGTTGCGAAGATTTAGCGCGGAACGGTGATAGCGAAAGACTACGTGTGCTGGGTTGGATGGGGCCCGAAGAGATGCCGAAACTATTGGCCGCGGCAGATCTCATGGTCTCGAAATTAGGCACCATGTTCAATGAAGCGCTGGCGACCGAGCTGCCGATTGTCGCGCTGAAGCCGCCGCCAGGTTCAGAGCGCATTCAATACCGCTTACTTGAGGAATGGCAAACAGGTCGCGCCGTGCGCACGCTCGACGAAGTGTGCGTCGCCGTTACGGAATTGCTTGCGGATCCGTCGAAGCTCTCAGCCATGCGAGATCGTGCGCGCGCTCGCCGCAAGCTCGATGCGGCCCGACGCATTGCAAATTGGTTGGAAGAGTCAACCGGTGACAACGTGTTCTGCGAACGGAGCGCCCCAGGGAATTACGCTTCGAGTTTGGCAGCCGCAGTTCCATGCTGAACGCAGTGCCATTAATAACGGGTGCGACAGTCGCGGCGGGGAGCGCGGCGTCATTGTATTACGCAACCTACGCGGTGCGTTCACAATGGCTCGGCGACACTATTTGGCGCGGACGTACCGACACTCAGGCGGTCGCGTTGACGTTTGACGATGGACCTTCCGTGGAGACGCCGCAAGTGCTCGACATCCTGACAGAATATGAGGCGCGCGCGACTTTCTTCATGATCGGAAAGCAGATTGAGAATCGGCCCGATACAGCCCGTCTAGTTATCGAAAGGGGACATGAGATTGGGAATCATTCTTACTCGCATCCCATTTATCTCTATCGCAGCGCGCGCGAGACGAGACGTCAGCTGGAAAGAACACAGCAGATCATCGCCGATGTAACTGGTGTCACTGCTTCTCTCGCACGGCCACCATGCGGCGTTCGGACGCTGGCCTACTTTCGGGCCGCGCGCGAGCTTGGGTTACGAACAGTGCAGTGGACAGTCGCGGGGTTTGACTGGAAGAAGCGCAGTCCGAGCGAGATTGTCCGATCTGTTCTTAACAATATCGCCGCTGGTTCGATCATCTTGCTGCACGATGGTGACAGTGGCGGACGTAGAGACCGAACAGCAACTGTTGCTGCACTCCCGATTATTCTCGAAGGATTGAAAGAGAAAGGCCTGCACGTAGCTCCGCTAAGGCACTTGCTCGATGCGCAAACGGAGTCGATATGAAAGGCCGGTTGAGTCCAGCCATGGAGAGGAAACCACATGACACGTGAGAACTGGCCACAGCCGCCAAGTCTATTTCTCGATTTTGATGGCACTGTTACGGAGCGAGACGCGACCGATGTCTTGCTTGAGGCGTTCGCAGATTCGCGGTGGCTCGACATCGAATCAGATTGGCAGGCGGGACGCATCGGATCGCGCGAATGCTTGCGCGCGCAGATGGCGCTCATGCGCGCCTCCGTGGAGGAGGTCCATACGGTGCTCGATTCCATCAGCGTCGATCGCAGCTTCATCACTCTGTTGAATACGTGTGCAAACCTGCACATCCCCGTGCACATCATTAGCGATGGCTTTGATTATTGTATTGAACGAATTTTGAGAAGATCCGGCACGAAAGTTGGGCGAGCGATCGATGCTGTGCAAATTTTCTCCAGCCATCTGATTCCTGTAGCAGGAGGATGGCAAGTAGAGTTTCCTTTTTTCCCAGAAGGCTGCCTGCACGGCTGCGCCACTTGTAAGCCCGCCGTCATGCGCCAACTAAATCGTACGCGCGCGCGAACCATCTTTGTTGGTTACGGTCTGTCCGATCGCTATGCGGCCGAAGCTGCTGACGTTGTCTTTGCCAAGGACAAATTGGCGAAGTATTGCGATCAGCAAAATCTGTCGTACCTACTCTACGAAGATCTGGGAAGGGTCGCCGTCTATGTCGAATCCCTCTTGCGCGCAGAGACAGTCGGGGCTGATTTGGCGGCCGAGGGGGTCGAGGCATAAGTCTTCGAAGACAGGGGATTAGATGAGCACAGAGATGGCTTCACTTGTAGAACTAACTCGCGTCACAGACGAACAAGAGTTGCTGGCGTTGGAGCGTAAATATTGTTCCTGGGGTGATACGGTCCACTATCTTGACCCACCCAAATTTTTCGACAGCTGTGAAGGCAACTATCTCTACGATCGCGACAAGATTCCGTACCTCGATTTGCAGATGTGGTATTCGGCCGCCAGTTTTGGCTATGCGAATGAGCGGTTAGGCAATGCGCTGAAGGATCAAATCGATAAACTGCCGCAGCTTGCCTGCCAGTATCTGCACCCGGAAAAAGTCGAGTTGGCGGCGGCAATCGCGCGACTGAATAAATCGAAATTTGGGATGGATGGTCGCGTGCATTTCAATGTCGGCGGCGCGCAGGCGAT
>CBFHBI010000018.1:0-12073 GCA_965653755.1 uncultured Blastocatellia bacterium | reverse complement strand
GTGAGCTTTAACATGATCGCCGCGATCTTTTGACCGTTCAAATCAATCATCTCTCTTTGAATTGAGTTCACCATCAGGACGGATGGATGATTAATCGCCATCACCGAGACGGAATTATTCTTCTTGGGGGTGAGATTGAATGTGCGCAGCGAATAAAACGCGGAAATCAGATCGTGCGTGCCTACGGGAATCTCAACGTGGTCCTTTCGCCCTTCGACGGTCGCGGCGCCGCGATCTTGATCGATGTTGTAATTTACCGCGCTCCGGTATTTGCCTTCCGACAAATTGACTTCGGTGCGGAAGGGCAGAAGCGTAGCGGGATCGACATACGAAGTCATTTGATCCCGGACGACGATGGCGGCTGGGCCAATCGTCTGGGCGTCGGCGACAAGCAGCAATCCGTCGCGATTAAAAAACCGTCCGCGCGTCTTGACCTCAAAGTTCAGCGATCCGACCGGCGTGTTCGCTTTGCCGAGGAAGACCCGATAGTTAAGTTGCTCGCCGACTTTGAACGGCAGATCCAAAGGGGCTGGCGTGGCTTGCGCTAACGGCGCCGGTGTTGGCGTCGGCCGCGGACTTGGATTGCCGGGCACGACTACCGTTCGCGTTGGTGGAGCACTCTGCAGTTTGATCAGCGCCGAGCCCGCCAATTCAATCTGAATATCCGCCTCGCCGTAACGCGCAGTCACCAGTACGGGCACATGCCATTCGTCGTCGCTGAAGTATGCGTGGATGTTGTAATCCGGGCCGGACTTCATGCTGATGCGGGTGGCAATGGTATCGAAAGATCCAACAGTGGTGTTGATTAATTCTCGGCCCTCGACTTTGATTTGCGCGCGGTACGCTTGGCCCTCGTGCTTGACCGTCGTGAAATAGACAGTCTTCGCGGCCAAAGGCATCGCGCGGACGCGATACACGGCCGAAAGCAGATCGAGTGTTCCCGCGGAGTCGCCCACATTCAATTTAGCTGGCAATGCGTCGGCGCCGGCCGGTTGCGTGTAATCCACGGATGCTTCCATCGTGCGCCCGGCCTGTCTGACTACATGCTGCGCGCGATAGGGTAGTCCGTTGTCGGGGAAAACGTAAGTCGTGTAATCGTTATTGATCGAGAGCAGCGCGACATTGACGACTCCGGTGGTTTCCACGTGCGCCTTTAACTGAATTCCTTCGCGCCCGAAAAATGTATCGCGGCCGGCGACAAATAACTCGATGTGGCCGGCGCTGACAAACTTCGAGTAATTGACGTTGTAAGTCAGGCGTTCGCCGATGCGGTACGCGATGAGATTAAAAGGCGCGTCTGTTGCGGTCGATTGTTGCGCGCTGCCAACGCTGGTGAGGCAAATCAAGAACGCGGCTATCTGCGCAAATGTGAGTGGCGACCTGAGTTTTCGCTGCACTACGGAATGATAAAGGCAAGATGTCGCAAGGCGCAAACTCACTCTGACTGAACGCGATCCGGCTTTTTTTGTTCCTTTTATGTGTGGGCGTGATTGGTCTGCGTTGACTTGCCTAACGCCTCGTTGATCTCGTCGATGAATTGCAGCGCCGCGCTGACCGGATCGCCGGCATTAAGAATTGGCCTACCGACGACAACGAAATCGGCTCCCGCGCGAATTGCACCTCCGGCAGACATGACGCGACGCTGGTCATGCGCGGGATCGTGCACGCTGCGCATTCCCGGACACACAACCAGGAAATTGGGGTCGGCAACTGTATCGCGAATGATCTTAAGTTCGTGCGCCGAAGCCACGACGCCGTCAAGTCCTGATGAGTGCGCCAGGCCCGCCAGACGCGGCACAACTGTGGCGGTCGGATCGTCGATGCCAAGCTGTCTGAGGGTCTGCGCGTCGATGCTGGTCAAGAGTGTGACACCGAGCACCTTCGGCTGCTTGAGCCCCTCGCGCGCACAGATCTCGGCGACTGCGGCCGCGGTGTGCTTCATCATTTCGCTGCCGCCGGTGGTGTGAATATTGAACATCGAAACGCCCAGGCGAGCGGCTTCAATCGCGGCCATCGCGACGGTGTTGGGAATGTCGTGATACTTGAGATCGAGAAACACTCGATTGCCGCGTGCGACAATCTGCCGCACCATTTCAGGGCCCGCGGCGGTGAAGAGTTGCATACCAATCTTGAACGTCGCGACGTGATCGCGCAGCGCCGCGAAAATTTCCAGCGCTCGCGGCGCAGTGTCCACATCCAGAGCCACAATCAATGTTTCTTTTGCGCTATTCATTTGTTCTCCAGTGTCAGAAGCCCGACCGTCAGGGAGGGCCCGGTTACCAACGACCCTCGCGGTGGCAAACACGATCGTTCCGGCATCGTGCCCTCGCTCACGCTCGGGCTTCTGACACGATCAACTCGCTGCACATCCGACCGCATCATCAATCGACTTGAGGCCTTCGCGTTTCAGAATCGCAGCCAATCCTTCGTTAATCCTCCCGGCAACTCCAGGCCCGTCATAAATGAATCCGGTATAAAGTTGAATCAGAGATGCGCCGGCACACATCTTCTCCCAGGCGTCTTCTGCCGTAAAGACGCCGCCCACGCCAATGATGGGCAACTGTCCCTTTGTCGCTCGATAGATGAATGAAATGACTTCGTTCGATCGGGTCCGCAAGGGTGCGCCGCTCAGCCCGCCGTCGCCGTACGCGAGGACCTGAGACGCAGGCGTGTTCAATCCGCTGCGACTAACCGTCGTGTTCGTGGCGACGATTCCGGCAACCTGTGTTTGCAGGGCCACTTCGATGATCGATTCAAGTTCCGGCTCGCTCAAGTCCGGCGCGATTTTTACCAGCAGCGGTTTGCGCGCGCGTGATCTCGCTTGGCTGAGGTCGTCGTTCCTTTTCTGCAATGCCGTCAGCAATTCATTTAACAAGTCTTGACGTTGCAACTCTCGCAGGTTTGGCGTATTGGGGGAGCTGACGTTGACGACGACATAGTCGGCCGTGTCGTAGATCGTTTCAAATGTCGTCAAGTAATCTGCGATTGCATCTTCGATCTTCACGCGGCGCGACTTGCCGACGTTTACGCCCAGCACGCAATCGGGGCGCTGGCGGCGAATGTTCTCGACCAGTTGTTGCGCGCCGCAATTATTGAATCCGAGTCGATTAATCAGCGCGCGGTCCACAGGCAAACGAAAGAGCCGCGGTCTTTCATTTCCGGACTGCGGTTCACTGGTGATGGTCCCGACTTCGACAAACCCAAAACCGAGCGCCGCCAACGCACCGGCTGCGCTTCCATTCTTGTCGAATCCCGCCGCGAGGCCGATCGGATTTTCAAACTGAAGTCCGAATCGCTCGAGCTTGCCAAACGGGGAAGCCTCAAAGCGCGACGCAAACGAACGTGTTATTGCACTGGCTCCGGGAAACGAAAGAAAGGTTAAGGCGAGGTCGTGTGCCGTCTCTGGCGACAGACGAAACAGGATTGGGCGAAGGAATGATCGATAGATCATGGATGCCGCAGGTTCGGATTGTACCATCCGCTGCGCAAATTCGATTGCCATTTCTGCGTCTCTTCTCATAAAGTACGCGGCGAAAGATCAACCAGGCTCTTGTCTGTTGCGTCTAAAAACCGAAATCTAAAGGAGACTGAGGTATGCGTCTTAGAAACGTTGTTCGGGTGATTCTGATCGCGGTGTTCACGTGTTTAGTCGCCCAAGCCGCGAGTGCGCAAAAGAATTGGATGTTTCTGGGCGATAAGCACGTTGATGGTCACGACGATCACGACAAGATTTCAATTGGCAGCAAGGAAGGACGATTCCGGCAACTGCAAATTCGCGTCAAAGTCGCGGCCGTAATTTTCAAACGCGTCACCGTTCATTTTGAGAATGGTGAAGATGAAGATCTGCAGTTTGCCGAGCGACTGAATGCGGGCGGCTCGACGCGTCCGCTCGATCTGCGCGGCTACGAACGGGTAATTAAGAGCGTCGAGTTCTGGTACGAAAAGGCGCGCTGGGGCGAGCGACGACCGACAGTTGAGTTGTACGGCCGATAATTTTTCGGTGATAGGTGATGAGTAATGAGTGATAGGAAGTTTACTTATCACCGGTGACCCATCATCTATCACGCGCGTTTCGCTTGTGACGCGTTCTTATTCTTGTTAGTATCTTGCGCCGGTGGAATTCACTGAAAAGGCCCGCATCATGGATCCGGCGCGCATCAATCGCGCGCTCGCCCGCCTTGCTTCTGAAATCGTCGAAGAGAATCACGGTATCAAAGATTTGATTTTGGTTGGTATTCGCCGCCGCGGTGTGCCTTTGGCGAACCGCATTGCGGACAAGATCGCCGAACTCGAAGGCGTGCGTCCGCCCGTGGGCGTCCTCGACATCACGCTTTATCGCGACGACCTCTCGACCGTGGGTGCGAAGCCGATCGTGAGCGGCACAGAGTTGCCGGGCGACATCGAAGCGCGCACGATCGTCTTGATCGACGACGTGCTTTATACCGGACGTACGGTGCGCGCAGCGATGGACCAGTTGATCGACTTCGGCCGGCCCAAACGCGTGCAACTTGCAGTGCTGATCGATCGCGGCAACGAACATCGCGAACTGCCGATTCAAGCTGATTACATCGGCAAGCTGGTGCCGACGAAGAGGAGCGAGATTATCAAGGAGATGCTCACCGACTTTGACGAAGATGAAGGGGGGGTAATCGTGGAGCGGCCGGCAGCCGAGGCTGCGGCGTAGTGAGCGGCCTTCGTGGCCGCTTTTTTATTGTTGTTTAGAGGCGGGCGTTGCCCGCCAACGCGTGGACACCACGGCCGCGAATTTTGAATTGGCGACGGCCAGATCTAAACAAGTAATCGGCGGGCAACGCCCGCCGCTAAACGCCTGGAGAAGTTGTGTTGAAACATCTGCTTGGCATTCGCGAACTGTCCGCCGATCAGATCATCCATCTGCTCGACACGGCCGAGACGTTTCGCGATATCTCAAAACGTGAAATCAAGAAAGTCCCGGCCTTGCGTGGCCGTACGGTCATCAATCTTTTCTTCGAAGCGTCCACGCGCACGCGCACCTCATTCGAAATCGCCGCCAAGCGTCTGTCGGCCGATGCCGTAAACATCAGCGTTTCGACTTCGAGCGTTTCAAAGGGCGAGACGCTGCTCGACACCGCGCGAAATCTGCAGGCGATGGCCCCCGATTGCATCGTCATTCGTCACTCGTCGGCGGGCGCGCCGTACCACCTCGCGCGCGCGTGCAACGCAGCTATCGTCAACGCCGGCGACGGCGCACACGAACATCCAACGCAGGCGTTGTTGGATGCGTTGACGATTCGCGAACACAAGCAGCGGTTCAATGGATTGAAGGTCGCGATCGTCGGCGACGTGCTGCATTCGCGCGTGGCTCGATCAAATATTTATCTGCTGGCGAAGCTGGGCGCCACGGTCAGCGTCGCTGGTCCAGGTACGCTGGTGCCGAAGGAATTTGCCGGACTCGTCGAACAAGGCGTGCGGCTCGAGCGTCGTATCGAAGATGCCATCCTCGATGCCGACGTAGTAATGATTCTGCGTATTCAGCGGGAGCGGCAGACCGACGCGTTCTTTCCTTCGATGCGCGAATACGCCGTGCATTATGGATTGCATCTGAATCATCTGAATTTGGCCGCGCCGGACGCAATCGTCATGCATCCGGGCCCGATGAATCGGGGAATCGAAATCAGTTCCGAAATCGCCGATGGTGGACGTTCATTGATTCTCGACCAGGTGGCCAACGGAGTCGCGGTTCGCATGGCGGTTTTGTATTTGTTGGCGGGTGCGTCCGGCATGGGCGATGAAACCAAGGCGCCGAACGTTGACCATGTGACCGAAAGGAGCGGTTCGGTCAAGCGACAACGGAGTCGCAAACGCTCATTGAGAGACGAACTGTGATCGATTGATTCAACTGTAAGGCAGGGCTTGTCCCTGCCAGCGTCCGGCCAAAAAAAGGCGGGTTAACAAGAACGGGCGGGACGAGCCCCGCCCCTACAGAAAATTGAACGTGCGCTTACTGATTCAAAACGGATACGTCATCGATCCTTCGCAAAATGAAAATGCGGGAAGGAATTTATTGATTGAAGATGGCCGTGTGGCCGGCATCTTGAGCTACAGCGATCCAGTTCCGGATGACGTTGAAATCTTCGATGCCACCGGTTTGATTGTCGCGCCGGGGTTCATCGACATGCACGTGCATCTGCGCGAGCCGGGCCAGGAATACAAAGAGACGATTGCGAGCGGCGCCGCCGCGGCTGTCGCCGGAGGCTTCACGACAATCTGTGCGATGCCCAACACTGACCCGATCAACGACAACGCCGCGGTCACGCGCTTCATTATCGAGCAAGCCGAACGCGCGAGTCTTGCTAGGGTCCTTCCTATTGGCGCAGTTACAAAAAGCTCTTCCGGAACGGAACTCGCGGAGATGGGTGAGATGAAAGAAGCCGGCATCGTCGCGGTATCTGATGACGGTCGGCCGGTGCCGAGCGCCGGCATGATGCGGCGAGCCATGGAGTACGCGCGCGGTTTTGATCTCACGGTCATCGATCATTGCGAAGACAAGTCGCTCGCGCGTGGTGGCGTCATGCACGAAGGGCACTGGTCGCTCGTCCTCGGTTTGCGTGGCACGCCGGCGGCATCGGAAGAAGTTGATGCGGTGCGTGATTGCGCGCTGGCCGAATTGACGGGCGCACGCGTTCATCTCGCGCATGTTTCGACCAGCGGCGCGATCGATGCCGTGCGCCGCGCAAAATCAAAAGGTTTGCCCGTAACCTGCGAAGTTGCGCCGCACCATTGGACCTTGACTGACGAAGCCGTTGCCGGCGAACAGGGCGCCACATTCGGCGGTTCGGCTTACGACACCAACACAAAGATGAGCCCGCCACTGCGCAGCCAGGATCATGTCGATGCGATTCTCGAAGGTTTGCGCGATGGAACGATCGACGCGATTGCCAGCGATCACGCACCGCATCACGCCGACGAGAAAGCCCTCGAATTCGATCAAGCGCCATTTGGAATTATCGGATTAGAAACAAGTGTCGGTCTGGCCTTCGAACAAGTCCGCGCGGGCGTGATCTCGCTCGAGCGATTAGTCGAACTTTGTGCTACGAACCCGGCGCGGATTCTGTCGCTCCAGGATCGCGGCACGTTCAAGAGTGGCGCGCGCGGCGACGTTACCGTTCTCGATCCGGAATGTATCTGGAGGTATGACGTCTTGCAGTCAAAATCGAAGAGCCGCAACACCCCATTCGATGGCCATCAGTTTGCCGGCGCGGCCATCGCTACAATCGTCGCGGGTCGTGTTGTTTATCTTCGGAGCGGTTACCCATCTCTTCAAGAGCGAACCACGCATGGTCGTTGGGTCGCGACGATTTAGCCTCTCGCCAGACATGGCGGTGTCCCTTTCGTCCCTCATGATAAGTGCTGCGCGTGGCAACACGAGCTTGCAAAGGAGATTAACGCTGCGCGTATATCTGTTGATGGAAACAGGTGTTGATGTAGTTAAGGGCTGCTAAAGAAGATCGTCGACTCAAAGCGCGCAGCGCGCGACAGAGTAATAGCTCCTGGCGAGCGCAGCGAGCCTGGGGTAAAGATTGAGAATTCGAACGAGAGCCCGGGTGAGCGGGCGGCAGAATCTGTCGCCAGCTTCGCAGGCTCGGATGGGATTACAATCTCTTCCCGCAGGCTCGCTGCGCTCGCCAGCGGCTATTATTTTGGCCGCCTGCTATGCAGGCTCAGTTGACCGCTAGGAAACCGGACGCGATGTCAATCAATCGGCGAGAGTTTCTGCAACTTTCAATGCTCACTGCTGGTACGACTGGCGCAGGATTCCTGGGCTTGTCATCGAAAGCTGCGAACGCGCACAACATTCACGCGCCGCAGACAGTCAAACCTCTGCGCATCCTGATCCTCGGCGGCACCGGTTTCACCGGTCCGTTTCAAGTGAAGTACGCCCTCAGTCGGGGCCACCACGTCACGGTATTCAATCGCGGTCTGACGCATCCAGGCGAATTGCCAAAGGAAGCTGAGCAGCTCATCGGCGATCGCAATGGACAGCTTGATGCTTTGAAAGGCCGTCAGTGGGATGTGGCCATCGATAATCCGACGACGTTGCCTAAGTGGGTGCGCGACGCGGCGCAGATTTTGAAAGGCAACGTCGATCGATACGTCTTTATCTCGACCCTTTCCGTTTATGCAGAGCAAAGCTGGCCGCACATGGACGAGAACGGTCCGCTCGCACAATATGACGGGCCCGATCCGATGAAGTGGACAGTTGAAGCGCTGCGCGCTTCGACGCAGGCGTTGTATGCGCCGCTCAAAGTGCTTTCGGAAAAAGAAACCCAGAAGTGGTTTCCCGGAAAGTTTCTGATTATTCGTCCCGGGCTGATTGTCGGACCGGGCGAGGAATCTGATCGATTCACTTATTGGGCCGTCCGCGTGGCGCGCGGCGGCGAAGTGTTGGCGCCCGGCGATCCGAAGAAGGATGCGGTGCAGTACATCGACGCGCGCGATTTAGCGGAATGGACCATTCGCATGGTTGAACAGGGCGACACGGGCATCTACAACGCGGTCGGCTTTAAAGAAAAATTGTTGATGAGCCAGATGCTTGATGATATCAAGAACGCGACCAGGTCTGCGGCCCAATTCACCTGGGTCAACACTGATTTTCTTCTGGAGCAGAAGGTCCACGCGTGGCACGACATGCCGGTTTGGGTCGCGCCGAAAGGACCGGAAAGTGGTTTCAGCAATCTGAGTAACAAAAAGGCGTTGGCGAAAGGGCTGACCTTGCGGCCGGCCGGCGATACGGCGCTGGCAACTCTCGACTGGTTTCGAAAGCAAAGTCCGGAACGACAAGCCGGTATGCGCTCAGGTATCAGCAGCGCGCGCGAATCGCAAATTTTAACAGCGTGGCACGCGAAGCATGAGTAGGGCGAACGCAGTCGCGGCAGTAGCCCGACTGTGAAAGGACGGCGTATGAGTTGCGTGACGCCCTCCCTTACGGTCGGGCTACTGCCTCGTTATGGTATAAATGAATCAACCGTGATTTTTAGATAATGCCGACGCCACGCCACCCAACTGAAGGACAAGTGGTTTATCGGCGCGTCACGCCGCAGGGTGAAGCGCCGTCGCCGAGGCGCGAGCCGCGTTTCGATCCGGCGTTACTGCTTTTGGCGTTTGGTTTTGCCATTCTTTTGCTTCTGATTCTGACACTTGGCAACCTCAGCGTGCGTCGCCTGGAAGACACCAGCCGCCAATCGTTGCAACTGGAACAGACGTACGCCGCGCGCGCTTCGCTGCTGTTGCAGTTTCGCGTGGCGCTGACACGGCTCGACAACGAAGCGCGCGACCGGGCCGAGGCTGACGCGCGTCACGAATTGCGTCCGCCATTTGATCTGCGGCTTGACACCGCGCGGCGCAAGGTCATGGACTTAGTTCCACTCTTGGATCATGCGCCCATCTCCGATTTACCGAAGTGGCAGAAGTTTCACGCGGACCTGACGACATATTTAGAGATCGCCCGCGAACGCGAGCGCTATTCGAAGGAAGGGTTTGCCGCTTTTCGCACAGTCGATAGCGATCTGAATGATTTAATCGAAGAGTCGCGCGCTGAGGAACACCAAATTGCCAATGAAGCCGAAAGGATGCAGGTGGCGGCGACACGATCGATTCGGATTTGGAATATTGTCGCGCTGATAACCGGCGTGCTGATTGCCATCGGCACGATCTGGGAAGTGCAGCGCCGTTTTCGGCAAACAAAGCAGAGTACGCAAGCGGCACGGCGTGAGCGCGAATTCAGCAACCAGATGCTCGAAGGCATGGTGAGCGCGATTGCGGCCATCGATCGCGGCGATCGCATTCGTAGCGCGAACGCTGCCTTCTTCCGAATATTTCCGCAGGCGGCGATTGGCGCGTCAATTCACGATGACATTCCCAATACTGAGGCCGCCAAACTATTGGCGGCGGCGACGGCCTCGCACGTCACCGCGGCCACCTATCGCGGGCGCTGGACCCTGGATCAGGACCGGGCTCCGATTACGTTTGACGTGTACTCATCGCCGCTTGAGATTGACGGCGAGCACGGCCAGATTCTGACGCTGGTCGATGTGACCGAAGCTGTGAAAGCCGAGAGCCTGTTGCGGCGAACCGAATCTTTGGCGGCCGTGGGCTCAGCCGCCGCGCAGTTGGCGCACGAAATCAAGAACCCATTGGGCAGCATCCGGCTCGGAGTCGAAATGCTGAGGCAATACACCAGCGATCCTGAGGGAGAGAAAACTATTTCGCTCGTCGAACGCGGCATTCATCATTTGAACAAGTTGGTCGTTGACGTAACCCAATTCTCGCGCCATCGCCAACTCGACTTAGCGGACGCGGACTTGCGCAACATAATCGATTCCAGCGTCGAACTGGTGATGGATCGCGTGCATGAGAAGGAGACGCCGCTCGCAGTTGACTTTGACGAACAGCCGATTCACGGAAATTGGGACGAAGCGCAATTGCGCGAAGTGTTCGTTAACTTGCTGGCAAACGCGATCGACGCAAGTGACGCAAAATCCGCAGTGAAAATCTCAACGCAGTTAGTTAGCGCCGATGGAGGACCGATTCGCGCTGACGAAGCCGGCAAGAATGCGCGAGCGCGCATCGTGATTGCCGATGAAGGTTCCGGCATGGATCAGAAAACCCTGGCGCGATTATTCGAGCCTTTCTTTACCACTAAGAAACGCGGCACGGGTTTAGGTTTGTCTATCGTCAGACAAATCATCGATCTGCACGGCGGCACGATCGACGTGCAAAGCAAGCTCGAGCACGGAACGACCTTCACGATCGAGTTGCCGTTAGGATCCGTGTCGGAACCGGGAGCGGTAGCGACCGGATCAGAGCGCTAGCGGCATTGGAAGAGAAATTGAAAATTGAAAATTGCAGAATGCAAATTGACATATTTATTAGGAGCCTCCTTTATTAGGAGCCTCCCAATTTGAAATTTTCATTTTGCAATTTTCAATTTTCAATGCTTTGAGGCGAAATTAATTTCCCGAACATCTTTACGGCTTCGCATTGCCTCGCTTTCGCTCCGAGTGCTGACACCGCGCGTTTTATTTTTCTCATCGTCTTGACACTGCGCGAGTGAATGAGCAAGATGCAACTTCAGAAAAAATTCATCAGTGCATCACCTGAAGCTGGCAGGTGAGCGAACATTTTATCTTCTCATGACCTCAGTTGCGCCCGTTGTCGAAACCACATTTACGAATCTCAGACTCTTACGCCGCGGCAAAGTTCGAGACGTTTATGAAGTCGATGAAGATCGACTCTTGATTGTCGCCACCGATCGCATCTCGGCGTTTGACAGCGTCTCGCCGACACCGATCGAACGCAAAGGTGAAGTGTTGACGGCGTTGTCGCGCTTCTGGTTCGCGCGGCTTGGGCACATTGTCCCGCATCATCTACTGACGACGAATATCGACGAGATGCCGGATGCAATTCGGGAACACGCCCACGAGTTGCGCGGCCGTTCGATGTTGGTTAAGCGCACCGAAGTATTTCCCGTAGAGTGCGTGGTGCGCGGTTATCTGGTCGGCTCCGGATGGAAAGATTATCAACGGACGGGAGCGGTTTGCGGCCACCAGTTACCAGATGGCCTGCGCGAATCGGCGCAACTGTCAGAACCAATTTTCACCCCAGCAACAAAGGCCGAAACCGGCCATGACGAAAACATCAGCGAAGCGGAGATGGCGGAGATCGTCGGCCTCGAAGTTATGGAAGAGTTGCGCGATATCTCACTGCGCGTCTATCGCGAAGCCAGCGATTACGCGCGCGGCCGCGGCATTATCATCGCCGATACCAAGTTCGAGTTTGGCCGCGACCGCGAAGGGCGAATTACTCTCATCGATGAAGTGCTGACCCCCGATTCCTCGCGGTTTTGGCCGGTCGATAGTTATGAAGTCGGCAAGTCGCAGCCCTCGTTTGATAAGCAATACGTGCGCGATTACCTGGAGAGCATCAAGTGGAACAAACAGCCGCCATGCCCCGAGTTGCCGCCGGAGATTGCACAGGCCACGACGAAAAGATATTTAGAAGCTTACGAACTGATCACGGGAGTGCCGCTGTAGTG
>CBFHBI010000017.1:0-12193 GCA_965653755.1 uncultured Blastocatellia bacterium | reverse complement strand
CATCGGCGACTTGGAGAATTCCCTCGTGCTTCCAGGGATCAGTATCGTAAATCCCGTGGGCTTCCTCGCATGTGTTGACGTTGAGGATGACGAGGGCACCGGTGCCGTCGGGTTCGAATGGGCCAGCCATCAAAATCACGCCGCGAGCGAATAGGTCGTCGATGAATTGTGCGTGCTCGTCCCAGAAGGCTTGTTCGCGCACGCCTTTCGAGTGGTTCCAATTCGGGCCGGGTTGCAGAAGTACGGCGATGGCTCTTTTCATTGGTGATAGGTGACAGGTGACAGGTGATGGGAAAAGAAAGAAGCTCTACTCGAATTGCTTCGAACTTACACATCCGAAGATTCAGACTGACCCCTCTCTGGCAGTTGAGCTACTGACTCGAACGGGATCGAGCGTGCGCGGGGTGTGATCTATCACGCTGCTGACCGGTTCGGCGAAGGCGTGCGATTGGGCTTCCAACTCTTTAGTGATGTTCTTTGGTCCGATGCTTTTCGCGGAATCATCAGCAGCCCGCTTGCGGCGAAACAGACGGAACATGAGAATGCCTTCGAGCGCAATTAGCAGCAGGAAACTGAGGAAGGCAAAGGCGACCAGTGGACCAAAGTCGAAATGAAGAATTGCTTTCATCACACCCACGAGGATGGCGATCGCGGGTAGTCCAAGGATGAACAGCGCGGCCATCACTACCATGATCATCGAATCAAACTGCAGTTCGGTCGTTTTAAGATTCGTGTCAGTTTTACCGCCGGTGAGTTTGGCGCCGCAGTTGTTGCAGTAGGTCAAATTTTGGGCGACGGCTACGCCGCAGGATGAGCAGTACATCGGCTTACCTCCTGATGGGTCACTACGAAGAGAGGTGACACGAAGTTCGACAAGAACAGAGGTCAGAGATCAGAGATCAGAGGTCAGAGCGAAGACCAGCATTCGGTGAACGCGGGCTCGACAGTTCTCCTAACTTTTACACGCGCGGACATGATTTCTGATCCCGAACCTCTAACTACGGATCTTTGATTCTAATCTCCGACCTCTGACCTCTGATGTCTGATCTATCATCCTACGTTCGCACGCGTGAAATGAAATAGAGACCGCCGCAGGCGAACATCACGATTGGGGTCCAGACGGCGGCGGGTGGCGGCAGCAGCGAATGCTCGCCGAGCTGTTGAAAGCCGCTGGAGATCAACCAGAACGCCAGGCTCACTACGACTGCGGAGCATAAAGCAATCACGGTGCTCTTTCGTCCGAATTCGATCGCCAGAGGCATCCCAATTAAAGCCATCACCAGGACGGTAAACGGCGCGGCGTACTTGTGTTGCAAAGCGACCGCCAGCGCCGCGGTGTCGGCCCCGCGCACCTTCAAAGCGGCCACATAATTTCGCAGGCCGTTGGTATCGAGCTGCGACGGCCGGTCAACCGTTGGTTTGAAGGCCGTGGGCGGATCGACGCCGGTGATTTGCAATTGATCGGCGGCTTCACGAGACACGATAGGTTGATCGAGATTGAGCCACTGCGCTTTCGAGACTTCGAATTTATTGTCGGGCAGCCATTTGCCTTCCTCGCCATTAATCACGCGTCTAAGTTGAATTTGCTGATCGTCGAATTCATAAATCGAAGGCTTCAACAGCACCTGGCGGCGATCGTCAAAGTCATAAGCATAGATGCGCGAACCGTCAGCGCTGACGAGCCAGCGCCGATCCGCTCCCGCGCTAAGTTGCGCGATGTTCCCTCGAATGCGCGCGCGCAATGCATCCTGACGGACGTTTGATTGCGGCATGATGCGCTCTTGGATGAACCACGCGCCGGCGGCCATCAGCACCGCAAAAGCAAAGCCGGGAGCCATCAGTCGATAGACGCTCTGGCCGCTGGACCACCAGGCGACGGCCTCTTTGCGTTTCGCGATCAGCGCATAAGTCATTAATGCGGCCACCAGAACGCTGCCGGGAAACAGTTCTACGGTTAGCAGTGGCAGGAGATAGAAGAGATACTCAACCACTATGCGCGTTGAAGCGCGGTTGGCGGCGCTGAATCGCCACAGTTCGAAGATGGTGAACACGTCAAAGATCAAGACGAGCGCGATAAAACCGAACACGAAACTCAAAGTCATCGTGCGAACAATGCCGATATCGAGGAGGGTTGGGAAATTCGCGATTGATGGCCGGAATCGCAGACGTGTGCCCGCGGGAACACTCGGTCGCGTGGCGCTTGGCGCCGCGGCATCGTGTGACTGACGCGATCGCCGCCAGAATGAAAAGTGACGGTCGCGCGAGATCAAAATCAGCAAACCGAGAAGCAAAATCGAGCCCGTCGCGAGCCAGGCGCCGACAATCGGCGGAATCGTGCCGGCCTTGGCGGCCTGGTCGCCGCCGAGCGTGATGAGATAGTAGGTGATCAGAATCAACAGCGAGACCAGTACGCCGAAACCGCGACTCCCCCGTCGCAAGCGCAGCGCGAGTGCTGAGCCGAACAGAGCAAAGACGAATGGAGCTAATGAAAAGGTTAGGCGTTTGTGAAAAATGATCGCGGCTTCCCGATGCGCGGCGCCGCTGCCGTTGGCGACGTACTTACGAAGATCTGAGAAGCCCATTTCGTCGGGATTCGGATCGGGCTTTTGCAGCTTTGCCATCAGATCGGCCCGGCCGGTGGGAAATGTGTACCTCAAGGTTTCAAGCCGATCCACCGAATAGGACTGATCGCGCGCTGCCGGTGGTGGGATCTTGGTCTTCATCGCGTCTTGCAAAACCTACTCGGACTTCTCAGATGACGAATCGATTCTGCCGGCGCGCCCGGTGATCAGATCGGTAGAATGATCCTGCTCCTGAGTCTGAATGAAAACCCGGCCCCATTGGCCGTGTGTCTTGTCTCCATCGCGAACGTAAATTACGTATCCCGGAAAGTCGTTGGTAAAGGTGCGCGGCTCAACCGGCGAATCTAATTTATAAAGCGCGCTGCGCAACGCGACGCTGCGAAGTTGTTGTTGCGACCGGGGCGCCTCGACCAGATTGAGGTAGCTCGCGGCGCCGGTGGCGATGAAACCGACTAACAGCGCCGGCCAAAGCGTCCGCCAAGTACTGACGCCGGCCGCTCGCATCGCGATTAACTCGCTGTCGCTGCTCATGCGGCCCAGCCCAATGATCGTACCGCAAAGAACCGCCATCGGAATGGTAAAGATAAGCACCGTGGGCAGCAGCGCCAGCGCCAGGCCATAGACAAATTCTGCGGGCATGACGCCGTGAAAGACAGTCTCGAAATATCGGCCGGTCTGTTGGACGAAGAGGATCGCAGTTAGCAGAATGAGAGCGGCCACTCCGTAGGGAAAGATCGTTTCAAGGACATAGCGCTCGATTAATCTTCGTCTGGCCATAATTTGCTAGCGGCTGCCGGCGACCAAAGTACGGGGCCGGCGCTCAATCGCACGCGTAATCAAACGATGCGTCAATTCACCTATTTCTGCGTATTGCCTTTCGGATAACTTCTGTGACTCGGCAAGCTTCGCCGGTGAGAGTTGATGTGTCACGCGAATGAAATGAATCGCCTCGCGTGACAACAACGAACGGTTGACCGGGCTGCATTTCGCGCAACGCGGGCGCAGTTCAACATCGACAGACACGTCATCATTCGTGTCTAGCGATATTCCGCATGATGCGCACGCGCGCAGGTCAGGAAACAAACCCGCCAACCGCAGCAACCAAATCTCAAAGTATCGCGTAAGCATCCGCTCGCAACCGGGACGTTGGTCGAGAGTTTCCACACAGGAAGTGAGCATGCGAAACAAACGCTCATCTGTTTCATGAGGTGGCGCGAACTCGGCAACCATCTCAGCCATGTAGGCGAGAACTTCGGCCGAGTCGAGACTCGACGAGAGATTAAAGTAAGACTTCAGGATTTCGGTTTGGGATAAGGTGACGAGTTCCCGATTCTCTCTTTCATGAAATGAGAGCTTGATGAGCGTGAACGGTTCCAGCGCTGCGCCGAAGCGACTCTTCATGCGGCGCGCGCCCTTGGCTACCGCGCGGACCAAACCGGAAGTCCGCGTCAGGCAGACGACGATGCGGTCGGATTCGGCGAGATTGTAACTGCGAAGGACGATAGCGTCGGTGGTTACGAGCCGCATTGGTACTTAAAGCGATGCATCAAGCATTAGCGCAGTGGAAGAAAATACAGAATCCATCCCAGAATAAACGCGACCGCGAGGAATTCACCGAACACCTTGAGGCCATAAATGACGCGTTGCCGGTCAGAGCCTTTGGCGACGACCCCAAAGACCACCGCTGTCAGAGAAGCGAATAGCGCCATCCACAAGACGTGTCTCATTGCTTCCTCCCAGCGGCGATATCGAAAGCGTCCAGCATCGCCAGATAATTCAAGAGACCCGCACACAGCAAGAATGTATTGCCGTATTCGTAGGTGACCCGTTGCGCCTGCTCGGCGAATCCGGAGTTCGTCAGCCAACAGCCGATGTAAAGCAGTCCCGCGCCAAAGTTCGCGCTCATCGGTAACAGTTGCAGGATGGCCGAAAAGCCCTGGTCGTTTGGCCCGACGCGAAACAGGTGGCCACCAATTGCCAGGCCGACAAAAAACATCACCCACACGGCGCCTCCCAACAAGAGAGCGCGCAGCCATTTCCCCTGCAGCAAATGACCCAGGCCGGGCACGGCCCAGGCTGCGGCTGCCAACAGCCACGCCTTCCCCGGCGCTTTCTCATGAGGTCGATGGATTTCTTTGGCTACCAAAATCTGTTCCCCTATTCTGATTAGATGAAAACTAAAGAGCCGCAGCCAATGATTTTCGATTTCGCTTAACTGTCGGCCTTCCCACCTCTGACAATTTAATAAAGGAGAAACTGCGAGCGCAACCGGTTGAACTCAGCCAAAGCCGGCTCCCAGGATCTTTCAATGGTCGTCAGGCCAGTTTCGCTCTCGATTGCTTCCCTCACCTTGTCGGTGCCGGCGATCAAATCAAATGGGTTACGATCGTATTCATACTCGTATGGCGGATCCTTCCAACGAAAATCTTCACGGTACATATCGAAGGCGGTCTTAACGATGGCGATGCCCGTCAGCGCAGCTTTGAATTTCTCGCGGTCGGTGACATGGATTTGAACGCCGCCGCAAGCCTTGCCCCCGTGCTTCTGAAATGTCGGTACGAAAACGCATGCGCGAAAATAGACGCCGGGCAGATGCAGCGCTTGCAATCCTCGGGCGTAATCTTCTGCATCAATGTACGGCGCGCCGACAAGTTCAAAAGGACGTGTCGTTCCGCGGCCCTCGGACATCTGCGTGCCTTCGAGATGAACGCTGCCGGGAAAAACCGTCGCCGTGTCGAGTGTCGGCATGTTCGGCGAGGGCAGCACCCATGGCCCATCTGTCTGGTCGTACCAAAGCTCGCGGGACCAGCCAGCCATCAAGACGCATTGCAAATCGCAACCGATGCCGAACTCTTGATTGAACATGGTTGCCAGTTCGCACACGGTCATGCCGTGCCGCGTGGCGATTGGAAATTGCCCAACAAACGAGGCGAACGCCGGGTCGAGTACCGCGCCCTCGGTTGCGATTCCGCCAATCGGATTTGGCCGGTCGCAAACGATCACTCTTTTGCCCAGCCGCTGAGCAGCGCGCATGCAATTGGCCATGGTGTAAACGAATGTGTAAATGCGGGTGCCCACGTCCTGCAGGTCAAAGACGATCACGTCCACGTCGCGGAGCATCTCTCCAGTGGGCTCCCGGGTTTCGCTGTAAAGCGAATAGACCGGCAAACCAGTTTTGCGATCGGTCGCGTGAGCGGTTTCGATCATGTTGTCCTGGACATCCCCGCGGATGCCGTGCTGAGGTCCGAACAAGGCCGTAACGGTTATGTCGGGATGATCGTGAAACATATCCGCGACATGACAAAAGCTGTGGTCAACCGAGGCTTGGTTGCAAACCAAGCCGACCCTTTGCCCACGGATAAGATTGAGCTCTTCGCCCCGTAGCCGCTCAATCCCCAGCTTGATTGACTTTTGATTGCTCGACACGCTCTTCATCCGCAAAGAACGGACCCGCCGTTCACGTTCAGAATCTCGCCGTTAATGTGACGGGCCCACTCCGTGCAAAGGAAGACGATGGGCCAGGCAATGTCTTCAGCCGTGGCAACTCTTCCGACAGGTATCCCGTCTTCAATCGATTTCCGATAACCGGGCTCAGCAAAAACATCCGCGCACATGTCCGTATCAACCCAGCCGGGCGCAACCGCATTCACATTGATGCCGAATGGTCCAAGCTCTGCACCCAGTGACTTGGTAAAAGATATCTGGCCGCCTTTTGACGCCGCGTAGTTTGAGACATTCGCTTCGCCACGCTGTCCTGCAGTCGAACTGACAATCACGATTCGCCCGAAGCCTTGACGCTTCATGTGTGGGACCACCGAACGGCAGGCTGACCAGGTGCCTTTGAGATTGAGATCGATCGTATGATTCCAAACCTCTTCGGTCATTTGATCAATTGGCGCCCCTTCCCAAATCCCGGCGTTGCAAACCAGGAAATCGACGCGCTCGAACCTTCTAACGGTCGCGTCGATCAATCGTTGCGCGTCGCCTTTTTGCGAAACATCTGCTTGAACTGCCAACGCGCCGACATTGAGAGCTTCAGCTGCAGCGACGACCTGGTCCGCGGCCTTTTCGTTGCGGACAAAATTAACCACCACATTGGCCCCGAGCTTCGCGAAGCACTCGACCGCAGCGCGGCCAATGCCTCGTGAGCCGCCCGTAACGATTGCCACGCGCCCCTTTAGATTTACGGATTGCAGAATCGGATTAACGTCGAGTGCGATAGGCGCTTCAGACATTCACGGTGTCCTCGCGTTGAGTTTGAGACTTGGATGCGAAGCGACGAGCCTCGTCAATGAATCGATTGAAGAGCGCCTGTGAAACCGAGTCGCGCTCCCAGGCGAGCTCCGGATGCCACTGCACGCCGAGCACGAAGCGGTCGCCGCGAGGATCTTCCACCGCTTCTACCAGGCCATCTGACGCCCAGGCGGTTGCCACCAATTCCCTTCCCAAAGTTTGAACAGCCTGGTGATGATGACTATTCACGGGCACGGTCTCGGCTCCCGCAAGTTCGCGCAACATGCTGCCGTCGAGAATCCGCACGCGATGCGAATGTCGCTCGCGCGGCGCACCCTGTTCATGTTTTATCGCGTTCGGAAACTGACTCGAAATGTCCTGAACCAGGCTGCCGCCGCGAAATACATTCAACGATTGAATGCCAAAGCAAATCGCGAAGACGGGCGTGCCTCTGCGCTCAGCCTCGCCGAGCGTCAGCAAATCCGTTTCATCTTTCTCGGGAATTACGGGGCCCAGCTGCGGGTGTGGTTCCTGGCCATAGAGCGCAGGATCGACATCGGAATCGCTGCCAGGAAGTAACAGGCCATCGATTCCAGCCATTACTGACGTGATGTACTCCCGATTGGGAATCAGCGCGATGTGCACCGGCGCGCCGCCGGCGGCCTCGACAGCTTCGCTGTAATGACGGGCGAGATAGAAGCGATTTGTCTCCAACTCGAGTCGCATTGTGATGCCGATGCGCGGTCTCTGTTTTTCCATCATCTCTCTCGGAATACTATTTCGAAATGTATTTGCCTGAACGAGACATCATAACGCACATCTTACGGAATCGAGTATTGCACAGTTTCGTACTGTACGCTTGACTATTATTCGCGGCAGTTCCTATAGTGCTCACTTGCCGATGAAGCGAAAAATTTTGCCGCCAGTGCGAAGCACGACGGTCTTGCTCGTGCGTCGCGACGACCGCGTGGCGATGGCCGGCGATGGCCAAGTGACGGTTGGCGAGACGGTAATGAAAGCCAGCGCAAAGAAGGTGCGGCGGCTCTACAACGACAAAATCATAGCTGGATTTGCCGGGGCCACGGGTGATGCGTTCTCTTTGCTGACGCGATTTGAAGGCAAGCTCGAACCGTATCATGGGAATCTCGAGCGCGCTGCGATCGAGCTAAGTAAAGAATGGCGCACCGACAAGATCCTGCGCCATCTCGAAGCGCTGATGGTGGTGGCCGACGAGAAGACTTCCTTTTTGTTGTCGGGAAACGGTGATGTGATTTCTCCTGACGACGGCATCCTGGCGATTGGGTCGGGAGGCTCTTACGCCCTGGCGGCCGCGCGCGCGTTGTTGAAGAACACAGAGTTGTCGGCGCGTGAGATTGCCCTCGAAGCGATGCGCATCGCGGCGGACATTTGCATCTATAGTAACGCTAACATCATCGTTGAAGAGTTGTGACCTTCGCAGGTAAGACTTCAGACGTTGGCCGCCGACAGTTATTCAAGATAAATGGTTATTTATCTCGCAGGCGAGACTGAAACACAGGAAGTTCGACTCGACGAGCTGACTCCGCGTCAGATCGTTGCCGAGTTGGACAAGCACGTGGTCGGACAGAAGGCCGCCAAGCGCGCTGTCGCGATCGCTCTGCGTAATCGTGTGCGCCGCAAAAAGCTAACCCCGGAACTCGCGGCCGACGTTATTCCTAAGAACATCATCATGATCGGCTCAACCGGAGTGGGCAAGACGGAAATCGCGCGGCGGTTGGCTCGGATGTCCAATTCTCCGTTTCTTAAAGTCGAAGCATCAAAGTTTACCGAAGTCGGGTACGTTGGCCGCGATGTCGAGAGCATGATTCGCGATTTAACTGAAATCGCGGTCGAAATGACGCGACAGGAAAAGGTCGAAGAGATTACCGACAAGGCTGAATTGAACGTCGAAGAGCGCATCCTGGACATCCTCTTGCCGCCGCCGAAGTCTTCGAATTCGTCGTCAATTTTCGACTTTGATTCCGAAGAGCACTCGGCGCCGGTGCTTGTTCCTGAGAACGAGCCGAAGGACGAGAACTTCGCGCGTACGCGCGAAAAGCTGCGCACGCAACTGCGATCAGGCAAGTTGGACAATCGATTGGTCGAGATGGAGGTTCGCGAGAAGAACTTCCCCACAATCGAATTTGCCGGGCCGATGGGCGTCGAAGAGATGGGCATCAACATGAAGGACATGTTGGGCAATCTCTTCCAGGGCCGGAGCAAGCGGCGCAAGATGCGCGTCGATGAAGCGATGGAATACCTGATGCAAGAGGAAGAAGAACGGCTCATCGACATGGACGCGGTCGCGCGAGCGTCGCTGGAGCGCGTCGAGTCCTCCGGCATTATTTTCCTCGACGAGATCGACAAGATTGCCGGGCGTGAATCAGGCCACGGCCCCGACGTTTCGCGCGAAGGAGTGCAGCGCGACATTCTGCCGATCGTTGAAGGCACGACGGTCAACACGCGATATGGAATGGTGCGCACGGATCACATTCTTTTTATCGCGGCGGGTGCGTTTCATGTTTCTAAGCCTTCGGACATGATTCCGGAACTGCAGGGCCGCTTTCCCATTCGCGTCGAGCTTGAATCGTTGACTATCGACGACTTCAAAAGAATTCTCGTTGAGCCGAAAAATTCGCTGGTGACGCAGTACAGAGCGCTGATGGAAACTGAGGGCGTGAAGCTTGACTTTGCGGCCGACGCGATTGATGCGATTGCTAACTTTGCCGCGCGCGTGAATCAGCAGACCGAAGATATCGGCGCGCGCCGGTTGCATACGATTATGGAGCGGCTGCTCGATGAGATCAGTTTTGAAGGACCAGACCTGCAACCAAAGAACAAGACCATCGACGCCGCCTATGTCAACGAAATGCTAGCCGATACCGTTAAGGACCAGGACCTGAGTCGCTACATTCTTTAATCGACCCTCCAACTCTAGTGCCCGCGCCATTCGAAACTTCAAGCACACGTCGCACGTCGGCGGCCCGTCATTTAATGTTGTTGCTGGGGCTGTGTGTGCTCTCGATGGCACCCACCTGTGGGAAGCGACGCCCTCCTCTGCCGCCGATCGAGAAAGTTCCGCAACGCACTGAAGAACTCGGCGGCTTTCAACGTGGCAATCAAGTGATCTTGTCCTGGCCTGCGCCAGTGCGGAATGCCGGCTCCGGCAGCGTGCAAAGCATTCGTCGCGTCGATGTCTATCGGGTCTATGAGAAACCAACTGCACCATTGGCACTCACCGAGGATCAATTTGAGGCACGTTCAATCCTAGTGGGCTCGGTTACCCACGACGAGATCAAGAAGGGCGCTGCTACTCTTACATATTCAGACACGTTGGAGTTGGCGGGCCAGCCCACGCGGCTGCGTTACGCAGTCCGCTACGTGAATGCAGCCGGCCAACGGGCGGCCTTTTCAAACTTCTTTTTGATAGAGCCCGCGGCGAGAGTCGCGAATCCGCCGACGAACCTTACGGAGCAGGAATCCGAAACCGCGATAACTCTCTCCTGGAACCCTCCGACGGCAAATATTGACAACTCAACTCCGGTAAATCTGCTTGGCTACAAGGTGTATCGTTTGACTGGCGATAAACCTCAAGCGGAACCTAAGCCTCTGAACCAGCAATTGATTACCGCCACCCAGTTTGACGACAAGACATTCAAGTTCGGCGAGAAGTACACCTACTTTGTTCGAGCAGTATCGCTGGGCACCGAGGCTAAACACGTAGAGAGTTTCGACTCGAATTCGATCATGGCTCAACCGGTGGATAAGTATGCTCCGGCGCCGCCGATTTTGTCTCAGCCGAACGCAGTCCCGGGACTGATTGCACTGTTCTGGGGGACGAATTCCGAGCCGGACGTCGCCGGCTAGCTTCTGTATCGTTCGACCGATCCAAATCTGCCAAAGGACTCATGGACGAAGCTGACGCCTGAGGTGTACACAAAGATCACATTCCAGGATACAAACGTGGAAACAGGCAAGACCTATTACTACTACGTCATCGCGATCGATACGGCGGGCAATCGCAGCAAACCTTCAAACGTAGTATCAGAGACCGTTCCCTAAAGTCAGCAAAAGGAAAGCGCCCAGCCGCAACATGTGTTGGACCGGGCGCCGTCTTTTCATTCAGTTGTCGAGTTAGTAACGAGTCAGATCCAGAATCAATCGAGCCACGTCCCCAAGAATCGCATACTTCCCACCCTGATAGCTTCCATACTGATAACGTCCGTAATACCCATCCTCGTAACCGCGCCGGAAGCCTTCGCGGAAATAGTATTGATACTCGTTGACATCCACATAATAGCCATCGTAGCCGAAGGTGGCGTCCTGGAACGCGTCAGTGTTCTCCGGATCAAACTGCCAACCATCCTGGCGGTCTGCCAATCCGGCTCGATAACCTTCATCATAGCCGTCGTTGATTGCCCGCTGGAGCAAGTCCGCGCCGTATTGATTCAGGTAATAGTAGTTGTTGTTCCGATAGTAACTGTAAATCGGAGGACCGTAATCGTAATAGTTGAACGACTGCAGTCGCAGGCGATCCTGCCGCAGGCGCTCCCAGTAAGCCTGTTCAAAGCGCCACTGGTTCATACGACGTTGTTGCTGATAGTAGGCCTGGCGTTGCTGCCACTGTTGCCAGCGCAACTGATCCTCGCGGCGGAATTGATCCTGACGTTGCCGCCACAGCTGACCTTCTCTCTGCTGCCACGCGGCGCGCTGCTGATCGGATAAGCGGACTCGGTTGTCATTGTCACGCCGCCACCTGTCATTGTTAGCGCGCTGCTGATCCGCACGCTGGCGCTCCCACTGTTGTCGCTGCGCATCCTGCTGCTGCTGCTGCTGCTGAGTTCTTCTCTGCTCTTCCAAAGCCCGGCGCTGGTCGTCGTTACGCCGTTGCCAATCCTGATTCTGCCTGGCGTTCGCCTGGCGCTGCGACTCAGCCTGCCGTCGTTGCGCCTCGAGTGCGCGTTGTTGGTCCTGTCGATTCTGGTCCTGTTGTCGTTGCCAGTCGCGCTGTCGTTGATCCGCGGCCCGCCGCTGTTCTTCGGCTTGACGTTGCTGATCGGCGCTGCGCTGCTGCTCTTGTTGGCGGCGCTGTTCCCACTGCTGTTGCTGCTGCGCTCGTTGTTGATTCTGGCGCTGTTGGTCGGCCTGCCGTTGTTGCTCCATTTGCTGCCGGCGTGCCTGGTCCTGAGCCTGCCGTTCGTTATTTCGCTGTTGCTGTTCGGCCTGGCGTTGTTGCTCCATTTGCTGCCGGCGTGCCTGGTCCTGAGCCTGCCGTTCGTTATTTCGCTGTTGCTGTTCGGCCTGGCGTTGTTGCTCCATTTGCTGCCGGCGTGCCTGGTCCTGAGCCTGCCGTTCGT
This sequence comes from uncultured Blastocatellia bacterium, assembly GCA_965653755.1. Taxonomy (GTDB): domain Bacteria; phylum Acidobacteriota; class Blastocatellia; order Pyrinomonadales; family Pyrinomonadaceae; genus UBA11740. The sequence continues at coordinate 3 of CBFHBI010000017.1, read as the reverse complement.
TAT
>CBFHBI010000016.1:0-12369 GCA_965653755.1 uncultured Blastocatellia bacterium | reverse complement strand
GGACAGGTATTAGTGGGCTGGTCGGGCGATCGCGTAATCATCATCGAAGGGTGTCCCGCTTCACTTGATGTGAACGCTTTGGCAGCGATGATGTTTAAGTAACTCAAATTGCCGCGTCTCCCGCAATGTGCTATTTTTCCGGCAGATTCAACCGACATCCAGGTGTGAGTAAGCTGTGAGCAGTGAAGTGACTTCCGAGTCTCGAAGCATGCAAGCGTCCAAATTCACCGTCAAGACGCTTTCGCGAGTCATTTCAAAATCTGAAACATCTCCTTCCGAAAAGACACACAGTCACCTCCGCCAACTAACCGATGAACTTCATCAACTCGAAGAGAAGCTGCGCGCCGGCGGTGGGCCAGACAAGATCGATAAGCAGCACAAACAGGGCAAGCTGACTGCGCGCGAACGCATCGAGCGACTGCTGGACAAAGAGTCTTATCAGCAGGAAATTGGATTGTTGGTTGCGTACGATCAATACAAAGAGCAAAGCGCAAAGAGCAAAGGGCAGAGCAGCGACGCATTGGAAGTTGGTCAAGCGCCGGCGGCTGGGGTCGTGACTACAATTGGGCGAGTTGCTGGAAGAGAAGTCGTCGTCGTTGCGAATGATGCGACGGTCAAAGCGGGATCGTGGTGGCCGGAGACGATCAAGAAAATTCTGCGCGCGCAGGAGATCGCGATGCGGTCGCGCGTGCCGATCATTTATCTGGTTGACTCTGCTGGCGTGAATCTTCCTTTTCAAGGCGGTGTCTTTCCGGGACAGTACGGAGCATCCCGCATCTTCTATTACAACTCGATCATGCGGCGATATTTGAAGGTGCCGCAGATTTCAGCCGTGATGGGTCCGTGTATTGCGGGCGGTGCATACCTGCCGGCGCTCTCTGACGTCATCATCATGGTTGAGAATACTTCGTTCATGGGATTGGGCGGAGCGAATCTGGTCAAAGGCGCCACCGGGCAGACTATCGACAACGAGACGCTCGGCGGTGCGCGCGCGCATAACGAGATTTCCGGCGTCGCCCATTATCGAGTCAAGGACGATGCGGATGCGATTGTGAAGATACGCGAGTTCGTCGGAGAGTTGCCGGAGCATGGGCAGGCTGGAAGCGTGCGAACCGCCCGCACGGATGCGGGCGCTCCGTTGGAGAAGATTTACGAAATCCTTCCGGAAGATCATCGTCAACCGTACGATACGCGCGCGTTGCTCGATTGCATTCTCGATGACGGCCACTTGGATGAATTTCAAGCGGATTACGCGAAGGAAGTCATCACGGGTCACGCGTCGGTTCGCGGAATTCAGGTTGGCGTGATTGTCAATGCGCGCGGCATGTTTCGCGATCCAGCCGGTGGGCCACCCAAATTCGGCGGCATCATTTACACCGCATCGGCCGAGAAGGTTGCTTACTGTATCGAGACGTGCAATCGTCACGGCACGCCGATTGTCTTTATTCAGGATGTTTCCGGATTCATGGTTGGACCAGAGGCCGAGCACTCGGGAATCATTCGCGCCGGCGCGCGCTTTGTTGAGGCGATGGCGACCGCTACCGTGCCGAAGATAGTGTTGACTGTGAATCACGCGTCAGGCGCCGGTTATTACGCCATGGCGGGCCAGGGTTTCGATCCTGATTTCATTTTTAGTTGGCCCACCGGAAGGATGGGCGTGATGGAAGGCGAGTCGGCCGTCCAAGCAGTGTTCGGCAGCCAGCTCGAGAAATTGCGCGCCAACGGACAGGAGCCCGATCAAAGACTCGAATTGGAAATGAAAAAAGTACGCGAGACTTACGAGAAAGAACTCGATGCGAAATACGCCGGGGCGCGCGGATTTGTGGATGCCGTCATCGCGCCGGAGGCAACGCGCGACGCTTTGGAGCTTGCATTGCGCGTGAGTTTGAATTATTCAGGACCGCATCTGGGACAGTTTGTTTTACCGGCTTCATTGACGTAGTAATTAGGCACCGAAAAACCGAGAGGCCACAGAGACACGGAGACACAGAGGCTATGAGACCTGAAGACGGCTTTTTTCAAATTCTCTGTGACTCTGTGTCTCTGTGGCAAAGCCAACAATAAGGAGAAGAATCGTGAGAAAGAGCACCATCTATCTTTACATTCTTGGGCTGGTCGTGATGATCGCCGCGGCGGTGGTCAGCACTGGGATTGTCGTGTCGGCCCAGAATTCGAATTCGTCAACGACGATGACGAACACGTCCAAGCCGAAGACACACAAGCCGAAGAAGACGGCGATGGCGAAGAGCAGCGGCCGTTGCGATCCGACTAAGGGTGAACAGACGGATCTGTCGGGAACTTATACGGGCAAGGCTAACCATGGCAATGGCGAGCCGGCTCAGGACGCGACGCTGACGATCACCGGCAATAACTTTACGATGACGTCCGGTTCGGAGACGCATAGTGGGCGCGTAACAGCCGTAACCACGTGTGGCTACACCGCCGTGACGATGATGATGGGAGATTTGACGCCGCCGGCGCCAGGCCCGAATCCGCCCGCCGCCTTGCCGGCCGTTTCACTGCGCGCGAAGAAAGTCGGCGACAAGCTTTGGCTGACCAGCGTGCCGGGCGAAGCGATGAAGGTGAGCTTTACGCCCAACGGCGGCGCGATGAAGAAACCGCGCAAACATAAGACGACCACGAAGAAGACGGGCGCTCCGCCACCGCCGGCGAAGACAACGCCGTAAGGCCCGCGTGTTTCGTCGTTAACTCGGGGACGCGAAGACACGGAGATCGTCGGGACGAAGCGTTTCGCGCGTTTTGTCCGTTCGTCTCTCCGTGTCTTGTTATGTGAAGGCCACAAACCGAAACAATTGATGAAGGAACGAATTCGCATTGCCGCCGGCCAGGGCTTTTGGGGCGACTTGCCTGACGCGCCGGTGCGCCAGGTGGAAGATGGGCCAATTGACTATCTGATGCTCGACTATCTGGCGGAAGTCACGATGTCGATCATGCAGAAACAGAAAGCGCGCGACCCAGCGGCCGGCTATGCCCGCGATTTTGTCGGCTTGATGAGAGAGATTCTGCCGACGTGCGTTGCGCGCGACATCAAGGTCATCGCCAATGCCGGAGGCGTCAACGTCCCGGGCTGCGCAGCCGCAGTTGCGGACGTCGCTCGTCAATTAGGATTGAGCGGAAAGGTGCGAATCGGGATCGTAACCGGCGACGATATTCTCGATCGAGTGGATGAATTCATCTCGCGTGGAATCGAACTGCGCAACATGGACACCGGCGAACCATTGAGCACCGTCCGCGACAAGATTCAAAGCGCGAATGTGTATCTAGGCGCCGCACCGATTGTCGAAGCATTAAATAAAGACGCGCGAGTTGTGATCACCGGGCGCGCGACTGACACGGGCCTGACGCTTGGGCCGATGATTCACGAGTTCGGCTGGGCCAACGATGATTGGGACAAACTCGCCGCCGGCACCATCGCCGGTCACATCATCGAATGCGGCGCGCAATGCTCAGGCGGCAATTGTCAATACGACTGGCAGTCGATTCCTGATCTCGCGAATGTCGGATTTCCAATTGCCGAAGCTTCAGCCGATGGTACTTTTGTGATTACCAAACATGAAGGCTCAGGCGGTCGCGTCAACGTGCCTTCGATCAAGGAACAACTGGTTTATGAAATGGGCGACCCGCATGAATACATCACGCCTGACTGCGTTGCCGATTTCACGACTATTCATTTAGCTGAGGACGCGCCGAATCGCGTGAGCGTCTTCGGTATCAAAGGACGGCCATCGACCGATTCATTGAAGGTTTCGATCAGTTACTCCGCCGGATACAAGGCAGTCGGAACGCTGGTCTATTCGTGGCCGGATGCTTATGTGAAAGCGAAGGCCGCCGATCAGATCCTGCGCGCACGTTTGGATCGACTCGGACTTAGTTTCGATCAGATTTTGACGGAATTCGTTGGCGCGAGTGCGACGCACGGACCGCTCGCGGGCGAACCTTCGCCCGATCTGCCCGAAGTCCAATTGCGCGTCGGCGTGCGCGGCGACGATCGCGCGGCCATTGAACGATTCTCCAAAGAAATTGCGCCGCTGATTCTCACTGGGCCACCCGGCGTCACGGGTTTTGCGGGCGGCCGTCCGAAGGTCGAGGAGGTCGTCGCGTATTGGCCCGCGCTGATCCCAAAAACCGAGATCAATCCCAAAGTGGAGATACTCGACGTCTAGCATGAAGATTCAATTGACCAAACTCGCGCACGCGCGCTCAGGCGACAAAGGTGACACCGCCAACGTCGGGCTGATTGCCTTACGCGAAGAATTTTATCCGCTGCTCGCGCGCGAAGTGACCGCGGCCCGAGTCAAAGAGCACTTCAAAGGAATCTGCAAAGGCGCGGTCGATCGCTTCGAGTTGCCGAATCTCTGCGCGTTGAATTTCTTGCTGCACGAGAGCCTTGGCGGCGGCGGCACGCTTTCGCTGATGACAGACGCGCAAGGCAAGACTTTCTCAACCGCGCTATTACGAATGGAAATTGAAATCGCCGACGATGAAGCAACGAAGCTTGGTTTGCGCGCGAATTAATTACTGACAATGGCTGCCGACGAAACAGTTTTATATGAAGCATCGGACGGAGTCGCCCGCATAGTTTTGAACCGTCCCGAGAAGCGGAATGCTTTAAACGAAGGGCTGATCGGCGAACTAAAGGAATCATTGCGCCGGGCCAACGACGACGATGAAGTGAGGACGATTGTGCTCAGCGGCGCCGGACCTGATTTCTGTTCCGGCGCTGACTTGAGTGCGTTGCAAAAGATTTCTGAAGCCTCAGTCGAAGAGAATCTTTCAGATGCCGCTTCACTGATGGACCTTTTCATCTTGATCCGATCGATACGTCAGCCGGTCATCGCCGCGGTGAAGGGAAGAGCATTGGCAGGCGGATGCGGTCTGGCGTCGGCGTGCGACATCGTACTGGCGGCGCGGTCCGCTACCTTTGGCTATCCGGAAGTGAAGATTGGATTTGTGCCGGCGTTGGTTATGGCCATCCTGCGGCGTAACATTTCTGAGAAGCGCGCATTTGAGTTGTTAACTCTCGGAAATCGGATCACGGCGGACGAAGCGCTTGAGATCGGTTTGGTTAATCACGTAATGGATGACGAAGCATTCGACGATGAAGTCGATGCGTTCGTGGCGCAGTTTGAAAGAACGAGCATCTCCGCAGTGGCGCTGACCAAGAAGCTCCTCTACCAAATCGACGCGATAAGTTTTGAAGATGCCCTGCGATGTGGTGTCGATGTTAACGTCACCGCGCGGATGAGTAGTGACTGTAAAAAAGGTATTGCGCAATTCCTGAAGAAAGACTAGAGTGCTCAGGTCGTATCCAGAAAGCTGGATGAGGCTGCGAAATTCTGAATTGGCGGCAACTTTGTAATTGGCCCGCCTTTTCGGGGTTGTAGTTCGGGTCGGCCGCAAGTCTATCCGAACATTGATCAACTGCCGGTCAATTCAACCGCACGGTTAGTCGCCAGAGCACGTGCCGGCTACCTTCTACAATCTCGCTAGTTTCGTGAATGAGTCTCTTCTCGCTCATTTCAATTCTTTTCGCTTCGCTAACGCTGGGGGAGGTCTTTTATGAGTGGTCAAGTTTCATTTACAAAAGTCGAAGGCGCAATTTTTGGTTTCCTTTGCGTCGCAATTGCGCTCATCTTTATGACAAGTTCCGCTTTTTCGCAGGTAACCGCGAGTGCCGCTTTGAGCGGCACCGTAACCGACTCGAAAGGCGGTGTTATCAAGGGAGCTACGGTCACTGTCACCAACAAAGCCACTGGACAGTCGCGCACCGAGGCTACCAACGATGACGGGATATTTAAGTTCGATCTCTTGCCCGCGGGAAGCTATGACGTAAAGGTAAACGCCTCGGGTTTTGCCGATGCTACAACGGAAAACGTGCAAGTCCTGGTGGGGCAGACAAACGGCCTTAATGTCGCGTTGAATCCTGGCGGAGTAAGTGGATCGGTAACGGTTGTCTCTGGTGAGACGGAATTGGTAAGCAAGGAGAAAACCGACATCAGTCTCAACATCACTCCTAAAGATGTCCAGGATCTCCCGTTGAATGGACGCGATCTCGCGAACCTCGCTTATTTAGCGCCGGGCGCCAAGCCGGTTGACTCGTACGATCCTACCAAGAATCGCATCGCGGTTTTTGGCGTCAACGGATCAAGCGGTCGTAACGTTAACGTCACCGTCAACGGCATTGACAACAAGGACAACACGGTTGGTGGACCGGTGATGCAATTTCCGCTGGAAGCAATCCAGGAGTTTGTGATCAGCACGCAACGGTTCTCAGCAGTGAATGGCCGCAGCGAAGGCGGCGCGGTCAACGTGGTGACTAAATCAGGAGGCAAGGATTTTCACGGCTCGGCATTTTTTCAACTGCGCGACAAAAAGTTGAATGCCACCGAAGTCGATCCAACTACGCAGCAGAAGCTCGCGACCAAACCACCGTTCAACCGGAAAATATTTGGCGGCTCGATCGGTGGTCCATTAGTTTTCCCGCGTTTTGGCGAAGGCGGACCGGCCACTCATAACGATCACAAAACTTTCTTTTTCTTCGCGATCGAGCGACAGAAAGAAGCCACCTCGATTCCAGTCGCTGCAGATGCGTTTGCGGAATTGTCGCTGGTTCAGAGTTTTCCTAACCCATACGGTATCCCCGGCGCTGTGCCTTCTACCATCATTCCGCTGCCTTACGAGGATACGCGCGTCAACGTGCGAATCGATCATACGTTCAACTCCAAGCACAACATGTTTGTGAGTTACAACGACCAGAAGAACCTCGGGAATAACGATCAGTCGGGCCAAAGAAACGATTTGAGTCAAGGCAACTTCACCAAGAATCGTCTCCAGCTTGCCAACTTTACCCTGAATTCTGCTCTTAGTAGCACTCTCGTGAACGCCGCTACGGTCGGCTATCAGTACTGGAACAACATCATTGATACGAACAACAAAGTTCCTACTATTACATTTCCGACCGGCATCAGCTTTGGCACGAATGTGAACGTGCCGCAGCAGTCTTACCAGCAGAAGTATCAATTCAAAGATGACCTCTCAAAATCCAAAGGCAATCACACTTTGCGCACCGGCTTTGATTATCTTTGGGAACGTAAGTTGGGAGGCTTCTTTGAGTTTAATCCCACGATCGAAATCGATTTCAACAAAGTGCCCAGTGCCATAAATGCGCTTCCGGCCAAATTCGCGACGGCAGGTCTGGTCAGTGGTATGACGGCGACTTCGGGCGATCCGTATTTTGATTTGCCGGGTGGGGCGAAGATGTTCGGCGTGTATTTTCAGGATGACTGGAGATTCCGTCACAATCTGACCTTGAACCTCGGCATGCGTTGGGACAAAGACTTTAATCTCATCGGCGCGTCGGCTCAGTCTATGAGCCGCACCTATCTCGAACTCAAAGCGATCGGGAGTCCGTTCGCCTCGAACTTACCGCATGACGACAACAAAGACTTTAGTCCGCGTGTCGGTTTTGCCTGGGATCTCCGCGGAAACGGTCGGAACATCATCCGCGGTGGTTATGGACTCTATTTCGGCCAGACCTTCCTGAACATACCGCTGTTCATGATTCAGCAGGCCCGGCCCACGGTCTTTACCAGCGTGTTTAGTATTTCCAGCGGCGACTTGGTTCCCGGAACCAATATCCAGCTTCAGAATTGGCGCTTCGGCATCGATCCTTTGCCGACGATTCCGCCGCCACCGACCAGTCTTCCCGCGGGTTCGACCGGTCGCTTCATGGATCAGCATTACCGCAATCCATACACGCAGCAATGGAACATCGGATATGCGCATCAGCTCAATTCTTATTCGGTGCTCGAGTTCGATTATGTTCACGTGCTGGCTCTCCACGAGTCAAAAACAATCAACATAAATCCGACGAGACGTTTGTTCTGCGTGAACGGCGGGAAGAGTTGCGGCGAAGGGCCACAAGATCCGGGCGGAGCTGAACTAGCATCACGTCCGCTGGCGGCAGGTTTTGCGGCGGCGGGTGTTCCCGTTCTGGGGTCGGTTCGAGGCGAGTTTTCGGTTGGCCGCTCTCGTTATGATGGCATCAACGTTTCGTATCGCCGACGCCTGCACAACCGAGTCTCGGTCAATGCGACGTACACGTGGTCGAAGGCGGTCGCTTATAACGGTAATGCCGCAGCTGTCCGCACCACGCCGGCTGACCCATTCGAATACTTCGGTTCATGGGAGTGTGGACCAGTGCCGAAGGACACGCGGCATCGCTTTTCAATGGGCAGCGTGTTCAACCTTCCCGGGGGGTTCCAAATTGCGCCAATTGCGCAGTACGAAACAGCGCGTCCGTACACGGCAATCTATGATACGGATGTGCTGGGACAGGGCAGCGGTCGTGGCAACACTCACGCGGTGGTTTTTACGGCCAATCCGAATGATTTGCTGGCGACGTTTAATACCTTCGGCGATCCGGCCGGCACGCATGGAGTTGTTCAAAGCGACGGTTCGGTTGTTCAGGTTTCCAACTCAGTCAGATTTAGGAATTGTCTGCGCTCCGGCAGTTGCCAGTTTGCGTCTTTCGATAATCTGCGCGGCCAGCCGTTCTTCCAACTCGATACGCGAATCACGAAGAACTTTAGGATTCATGAACACCACAACATCGCCGCGTTCATACAGTTCTTCGACCTGACCAACCGCGCGAACTTTGGTAACAATTACGGTGGTAATCTCCGCACGAGTTCGTTCCAAAAGCCGTTGGGTTTCATTACTCCTAGCGGCGTGACTCTGCCGCACGCGTTTAGCGCAGAACTCGGCATTCGCTACAGCTTCTAACATGGAGCATTTTGGGTATGAGGGTGGCTGCATTTTGCCACCCTTCGCATTTGAGAGAGATATTTAGTCATGCGATTCAACGGCAGGAACCCAGTTCTGGTCGCATTGGTATTTGGTTCGATTGCTATCGCTACGACGGGCCAAACCGGTGAATCACAGAAGGTCAGCAGTGCGTTTGCGGTCTTCCTGGACGCGCTTGATGTGAAAACCGCAAGCGCGGGCCAGGAGGTGTCGTTACAAACCGTGGGCGACGTAACCGTCAACGGCCGAATAGTAATTCCTGCGAGCTCGAAAATCATCGGTCATGTCACGCAGGTCACTACGAAAGGAAAAGATCAGACTCAACCGGCGCTGGCAATTGTGATTGAGAAAGCGGTCAGAAAGGACGGGTTTGTTATTCCTTTGCAGGCCATCATCGCGGCCGTCGCGGCCCCTAAAGATAACGCGCTCACTTCCGATCCGTCTTATGGCATGCTGCATTCCAACGAGCCGCGCATGAGCGCCAGTGCGTCAAGCACCTCTGCCACGGGAGATTTATCAGCTAGCAGCAAGGCCAATTCGACCGCTGCGGTCGCGACCGCCCAACTGAAGGGCAGGATGGACGACGCCTGGCAGCTAACAGAGCAATCCAACAGCGCGATTGGCTATGACGGTTTGTCGATAACGTGGAGTTTCGCGACTCCGCCACCCTTTACGGTTTTCGTCAGCAAGAACAAAAATCTTAAGCTGTTAGCTGGAACTCAGGTGTTGCTACGGATGGTGCCACCGCGTCCGCCAGAATAACTAGTCACGTGGCTTGACGTTGCTGCGAATGAAGTCGGCGATCTCCTGAGTCGAGGTGCCCGGGAGAAACACCTCGGCGACGCCTTGCTCCTTGAGTTTTGGAATATCTTCCTTCGGTACAATCCCGCCCAGGACAACTAGAGTATCTTTCAACCCTTCGTCGCGCAGCAGAGACACAATTCGCGGACACAGAGTGTTGTGGGCGCCACTCAAGATCGAAACGCCAACCGCGTCAACATCTTCCTGAAGCGCAGCGGCAGCGATCATCTCCGGAGTCTGACGCAGGCCGGTGTAGATTACTTCCATGCCGGCATCTCGCAACGCGCGTGCGATGACTTTCGCGCCCCGATCGTGACCATCGAGGCCCGGCTTGGCCACAAGTACGCGAATCTTCCGGTTGGATTGGCTCATCGGGAGTTAGATAGCAGGCTCTTCATAGATTCCGTAAACGTCGCGCAGCGCTGAACAAATTTCGCCGAGGGTAGCGTACTCCCGAACAGCTTCAATCGTAGCGGGGATGGTGTTCTCACCGCGCTCTGCCGCCGATCTTAAAGAGTCGAGCGTGCGCGCCACGGCGCCATCGTCTCGCATTGAACGAACCTTTTCGAGCCGCTCCACCTGTTGATTACGAGTTGACTCGTCAATCACCAGAATTGGAACCTCTTGCGGTTCATTCTCCATCGCGTACTTGTTTACTCCGACGATGGTTTGGTCGCCACGCTCCAGCGCCTTCTGATATTGATAGGCCGATTCTTGAATCTCTCTTTGGGGGAAGCCCTTCTCGACTGCTTCGACCATTCCACCCATGGCGTCGATGCGCTCAAAATAATCCATCGCACCGGCTTCCATCTTGTTGGTCAAAGCCTCAACAAAGTAAGAGCCTCCGAGCGGATCAACCGTGTTAGCAACACCCGTCTCCTCGGCAATGATTTGCTGCGTGCGTAAGGCAATCAACGCCGCTTTGTCAGTGGGCAATGCCAGGGCTTCGTCGTAGGCGTCCGTGTGGAGCGATTGGGTGCCACCCAGGACGCCCGCGAGCGCCTGAATAGCCACGCGCACAATGTTGTTCAGCGGCTGCTGAACGGTGAGCGACACGCCGGCAGTTTGCGTGTGAAACCTCATTTGCATGGTGCGTTCGTTGACGGCGCCAAAACGTTCGCGCATGGTTCGCGACCAGATGCGACGCGCGGCGCGATACTTCGCAATCTCTTCAAAAAAATCATTATGAGCGTTGAAGAAGAAAGAAATGCGAGGCGCGAAACGTTCTACATCGAGACCGGCACGCACGCCCCATTCTACGTATTCGATGCCGTCGCGTAGGGTGAAGGCCAGTTCCTGCAGGGCGGTCGCGCCTGCCTCTCGTATGTGATAGCCACTGACAGAAATTGGGTTATAACGGGGCACGTGTTGCGTGCAGAATTCAAACGTATCGATAACCAATTTCATCGCGGAACGAATTGGATAAATCCACTCCTTCTGCGCGATGTACTCTTTCAAAATGTCGTTCTGCAGAGTGCCGGAAATTTTGGCCCAGTCGGTGCCTTGCTTTTCGGCGACGACGAGGTACATGGCCAGGAAAACTGACGCCGGCGCATTGATCGTTTGCGAAACTGTGACGCGCTCGAGTGGAATCCCATCGAACAAGGCTTCCATGTCAGCGAGTGACGAAACGGCGACACCGCATTTTCCAACTTCACCCTCGGACAAAGGCGAATCGGCGTCATAGCCCATCAGTGCGGGAAGGTCGTACGCGACTGACAAACCGGTCTGACCCTCTTTCAATAAGTACTTGAAACGTGCGTTCGTTTCTTCGGGTGTGCCAAAGCCCGCGAACTGCCGCATCGTCCAGAGTCTTCCGCGATACCCTGTGGCGTGGATGCCGCGTGTATATGGGAACTTTCCGGGTGTTGAGATATCTCGCTCGAAGTTGAGATCGCGAAGATCAGATGGCTCGTAGAGGCGATTGATTTCCTCCAGGGAAACTGTCTGAAACGATGTTCTTCTTTCAGCCGGGCGATTGTCGATTGAAGATTCAGCGTGCGAAGTCGATGGCATCGGAGTCAAATCGGCGTCGATATGTTTGAACATCGATATTAGTTTAGCCGATACGCACTGTCAATTTTATGATCTTCGAAATGAAGGCGCGCGGCTGTCAACTAACAGCCGCGCGATTTGGAAGGACCCGGTCGTGGATTAACAGCAGGGTAAAGCGGATGCGTCAGTGGACAAAAGCTACTTTGTTTACGCTCGCAGATGTTCGAATGGATTCCATTGTTACAACGATGTCATTTGTCTTCACCATCCCCAGACGCTCTCGCGCCGCAAGCTCGATGGCGTTCGGATCCGTCGTCAGCTTCTGAATGTCGCGTTGGAGCGATTGATTCGTTTCTCGCACAGTTCCTAACTCGGACTTGAAGCTCTCCCATTGCGCTGATGAAGATCGCAGCTCTGCGCGTGAGCGAATGACGGTCGTTGTGCAGATCGCAGCCATTGCGACTAAAAGCGACGTGAGAATCACCCATGATGGAATCAGTCGCGCCGAATTCGTGGCAGGAAGGACGAATTCTCGCGCCGCCGTATGGGGCATGTTCAAGATACCCATTGACTGGTCGATGATTGGTCTGCTCGCCGCGCGAGAGTATAACCACTCTGTATTTCCGAATACTTGCAAGGAGCACCTCCGGTCTTTTACTATCCGTTTCAACCTCACCACTGGTCTCGGGCGTTACCGCTTCCCGTTCAGTTTCGTTGTTCGACCGGGCAGCCCGTTTCTTCGTCCCG
>CBFHBI010000015.1:0-12658 GCA_965653755.1 uncultured Blastocatellia bacterium | reverse complement strand
TGGACCATAACCCAAAGCTGTCGCGGCGAAGAAATTCAGCGTCAAGAAGAGCGTGAAGAATCTTTTCATACAGTATCCCCCATAGGTTAGCGGTAAAGAAAGAGGAGGCTCCTTTCAGGAAATGCAAATCTTGATTTTGAAAAAACGAAGACGCGTGATCACGATTGGCTGTCGCGAGGTTCGTGACCGCTTAATTCAACTCGCCGCAGAGGTTACTCCTGAAAGATGCGCGAGGTCAATTATTTTTCGTGGGAATGACTCGAAGAGATAGCCGAGCTTAAAACTAGCTGACACCGAAAAGCAACAGCCGGAGAATCGCCACCACTCACATGTCGGGATTACAATCTATCGGCGGTTATCTTCTCTTCGCCGACTTCATTTCATCGGGCGGCGTTACGCGCATCACGCCATGATCATCGCGATAAAGTTTGAACGTCATATCTTTGAGCTGCCCCGAACTGTCCTTAATCCGCACGACAAAGGTTTTGTTCGCCCCCTTCCCGTCTATTCGCAGTGGCAGATAACCTTCAACATCGGGGCTGCGGTAGGCAGTGTAATGATCCTGGTCGTGCTTTTCGTAACCAAGCACATAGATGCGATCGAAATCGGGCTCGTCCAACTTGTGGGGCTCATCCTTGGGATTACTCTTTTCCAGGATTACCCAACTTCCCGGTCGCGTGTCCTTTGCCACATCCTTGGTCTTTGTGGATGAGTCTTCGCTCGTCTCTTCGTCCAACCTGCGCCACGCGACAAATTCCCTTCCCGTTCGGTAATAGATGATGTCGCTCGGAACCGTCAGTTCGACCTGCTTTCCGAAAATCCAACCCTCAGGCGCCGGTGAAATCGATGGCGACAGACGTACTTTATACCAAAGCTCGGTCGTCTCTTCCTGCTCGTCAGAATTATCTTCGTCCTCGTTCTGGATCCGCTTGTTGCTGTTCGTCGCCGTGCCGGGCTTGGGCGCGGTGTCGCTCTCGTTGCTTTCGGCGCCCTTGAACAGTGGCACGCGCTTCCAACCGATAATCTCAAAGCTCGAACCACTGTCGAGCCGCATCATGATGTTCTCGTTGTTGCTGCGATCCGGGCCCATTCGAAGATTCGATCCGGCGTGCAACTGTCCCGTCGCCTGCGGCTGAAGATCTTTATCCTCATCAGCCAGCTTGCGCGCTTTGTCCAGCACATTCTCGGGCATGATGTTGCGCGCTTCGATCCAGCCCTCGGTGTTCTCTTGGTCGCGGCCGCGCACCCGATACCAACGCTCCTTCTTGCTGTTATCAGTTGGGTCGGGAACATCGAGCGTATCTAGAATTTCCAACGTGTCGCCGCGATTTACTTCGAGCAAGTCTGCCGCTACCACCGCGGTAGAACTTCGAATCTGCGCGCTGCGTGCGACCACTACACCGGTGCTGCTGTGGCCGGCGATTGCAGTGCAGCCGGCGAATAAAAGAGCCGCCCCCAAAACAAACGGGGCCATCAATCTAGTCATTGCGAGTTCGTTAATAATTCTCATCTCTCGTCATCATCATCGACATTTCACCGTGCCGAGTGAGTGGCGGCATTGTAACCCAACTCGCTGAGTAAATCGCGCTGCCGCTTGCTCAGACGATCGGCGGCCATCACGCGCGTTCGCGCTCCCGAGTCATCAACCAGCAAACCAAAGGGGGCCAGTTCGCCTTTCAAATCAATGATGACCGGCTCAGTAAATAAGGCCGGTTCACGCTCACCCTTCAGCAAGTCAACGATCGCGTCATTGCCATCTGGCAAATCGCCTGCGTTGTGAGATGGACCATCAATCATCCGGTACTTTGCAAACAACCGTTGGTAAATCGAATCAAGCCCTCGCTTGTTTCCTGATTCGCGCAATTTCAAGTCAAACAGAAAGGCAACCATCATGCTCTTTGAATAAACCGAGGACGCGCCGCCGGTCCATCGTCTCTTCGAGGCTTCAATCAGCGACCAGCGATCGCGGAGTTGGTCGGCCCGATAAACGTCATTCGCGCGGCCTATCGCATTTAAGAATTCCTGAAAGGTCAGCAGACGCAGCCGGACCGCAATCTGTGTCACTTCATACATCGTGAAGCCTTCGTAGAACCAGTCATAATCGCCTTTCAAATCAAGCGCATTCGGCACCCAGAGATGAAACAGCTCATGCGTCAACGGCGTGCTCAATTGCGTCAGCGCTGCGACTTTCGAAGGCAGCTTTCCAATTAATAGAGTTACGTTTTGACCGCGCGTCTCCGCCGCCCACTGACTCGCGCCTGCATTCTGCGGAAAAGGAAAGACAATCAGGCTCGCACGCGTGGCGGGCATTCCACCCAACACTTGCCGATGAGCACGCAGCACCTGTCGAACCAACGCAATCGCTTCGTCATCCGTAAACGCCCAATCGCCGTCGGTAATATATTCAAAATCGAGTCCTGATTCTGCAGCGCTGACGGATCGGATGTGACTTCCAATCGCAAACACCGCCGTTTCGACATTCGACACTCGAAAGATTCCGTCGGCATCTGGCGGTTGAGTGAAGATCACTTTCGTTTGGGAATAACCAACGCTATGCAATCCGGGACTCTCAATTGCAACGGAGGCCGAGACTAGCCGACCGTTCTCAGAGATCAACGGCAGGAGGTCCGCCAACATCAACAGTCCGCGTTCCTTTGTCACCCAGGAAGCCAGGGCTGAATCAGCCGGCATTGCGGGCGGGGACAACTTCATTTCGTATTTGAAATGACCCGCGGCGATCCGAGATGTGAATTGTCCGGGAGCTAATCGTCGCAAATCGACAGGATTGCCCTTCCCGTCACGGAGTTCGAATTTCTCCATGCGGTTGGCCAGCCCGATCACGCTGCCATAACTATCGCGGAACGACCAATCTGTGCGCGGCTTGGTTTGACCCTCGATGATGGCGCGACTCGATTCGGGGAGCACTTCGATGCGGACCTTGAGATCCTGGGCCGAAGTGTTTGTTGCAAGTCCGTTGATAAAGACCGCGGCGCTGAATATTAGGACAGCACTAAACGGCGAAAGCTTCGTCATTCGCATCGACACGACACGTCAGGCTAACTGGACTTCGAGTTTAGCACTAAAGCTCTTCCGCGACTGGCAAGCTGTTTAGATCGATCGTGATTCTGCCGATGATTTACGAGTGATCGAAAGTGGCGTCGCGCGGCTCCCGAAGCAACCGAGTCAACGTAAGGAAGACTTAAAAGTTAGCCCTGCACAGCTAAAAAGCTTGCACGCTTGGCTGGCGCATGACAGAATCCCACAAATCTTAAAGAGTCTTTGATGCTTTTCATAAGACGCATTCTAAAGACCATTCTGATCACCGGCATATTTGTCGGCCTGGCGGCTAGTATTCTGCCGCTCGAGACATCGGCGAGTGGTCCGATGTGCACATTGTCATGCTGTGCCGGTCGAGCGCCTCATGCGGCCGGTTCCTGCATGAATGGAGCCTGCCACGCTTTTCTGATTCATCGGGCCGGTCAGTCTCACGTTCACCATTCTGAGTCGACTCCTGAGCAATTCTGCGGTCTGACGATTCTGAGCGCGCATCTTCGCTCGTCCACTCTGCGAGGAATTGACGCGAATCGAGTATTGGAAGGCAAAGACAGTCAGACCCATTCGAAAGAATCTGTCTCGGCTGGAACAATCGGCCGGCCCTGCGAGCCGAACTGCGGCGCTGGACTACTGAGGTCGTCCAGTCAAACTCGACGTCGTCACTCAGGTGTGATCGCTCGTGCGGCTAACCCTCGACCCCCGTCGCGTTCTGACCGTCTTTCAGCGAGATTCTCGGGAGCGAAATCGCTTAATCGGTTTGCGCAAATCTCTCCGCGTGGTCCACCGAATCCTTCCGCGTAAACAATCCCAATCAATTAGGAGCGCTCTCGGTTGAGTGTGCCAATCGCTCATCGGGAGTTGGTGTCGTTATTCGTGGTCTAGTTGCCGCAGGGCAACTCTGGTCATGAGCGCGCAGAGGTCACTTGCAGGAGGATTATGAAACTTCATCGCATTGTACTGGCATTAGTTCTGATTAGTCTCGGCTCGATCGCGGCGCGCGCGTCCGTCTTTGGCGACGTGAAGGGAACGGTGCTTGATCCGCAACAGCGTCCGATCGCGGCTGCCAAGGTGACACTGCAATCGCGTTCGTCGTCCTTCTTGCGGATGACGAATACCGATGGAAAAGGGGAATTCAGTTTCCGCGCGGTTCCGGTCGGTGAGTATTCAATCAACATTGAATCGAGCGGGTTCGCGAAATCGATTGTCGCCGCGACAGTCTTGTCCGATCGCGCCACGGTATTGCAAGTACTGTTGAGGATTGCTTCCGTAACCCAGCAAGTAATCGTTACCGGTTCACCAGGTCGCGTTGATTCGAGCGGCTTTACACCGGTAACGCTCGTCAGCCGCAAGACAATCGCGCAGACGCCAGGCGGAGATCGCGCGAATAGTCTTTCGATGATCACCAACTATGTTCCCGGTTCTTACTTGGCGCACAACCAATTGCATATTCGCGGCGGCCATCAGGTGACCTGGCTGGTGGATGGCGTCCCAGTGGCAAACACAAACATTGCCGACACGGTTGGGCCGCAGTTCGACCCCAAAGATATCGATTATCTCGAAGTGCAGCGCGGCAGCTATAGCGCCGAGTATGGCGATCGCACCTACGGGATTTTCAACGTCGCGCCCCGCAGCGGCTTTGAACGCAATCGCGAAGCTGAACTGCTCGTCTCGTACGGCAACTTCAATCAGACAAACGATCAGGTAAATTTCGGCAGCCACACGAAACGGTTCGCTTATTACGCCAGCGTCAGCGGCAATCGGAGCGATTACGGATTAGAGACGCCGGTGCGGTCAGTCTTGCACGATCAAAGTAACGGACTGGGAGGCTTCGCGTCTTTGATATTTAATCCCAACGCGCAAGAACAGTTTCGCCTGGTGACCGCTGTGCGGCGAGACTTTTATCAGGTGCCGAACGACGAAGATGCGCAAGCGGCCGGCGTGCGCGATGTTGAGCAGGAACGCGATGCCTTCATTAATTTCTCCTGGTTGCGAACGCTGACCGACAAACTGAGCCTGACGGTATCGCCCTTCTTTCATTACAACCGGGCTGCCTTCATCGGCGGTCCTAACGATCAGCCCGTCAGCGCGCGCGATGAGCGCAGTTCGCAATATGCGGGCGCACAAGTCGTCCTGGGCGCGTCGACGAATCGACACGAAGCAAAATTTGGATTTTATGGATTCACGCAACGGGATTCAGCTTCTTTCGGTTTAATCGGCGCGGACCAGACCGGCAAGCCGTTGGACCTGCAGCAGCAAAGCAATCCCCGAGGCAAACTGGCCGTCGGATTTGTCGAAGATCAATTCAAACCCACATCGTGGTTCACGTAAATCCGCGCGCCGGCATCGCGCTGCGCTTACCTCGCTCGAATGTGGTGCTGCACGGCTTCTACGGGCGCTTCTATCAAGCTCCGCCGTTGTCGACCATCTCCGGCCCGCTGCTCGAGTTTGCTTTGGCGCAAGGCTTCGATTTTATTCCTTTGCCGGGTGAGCGCGATGAGGAGTATCAGGTTGGAGTGAGTATCCCCTTCAGGCTTTGGAATATTGAAAGCGATTATTTCCGCACGAGTGCGAAGAACTTTTTCGATCACGACGCGTTGGGCAACTCAAATATTTTCTTTCCGCTCACAATCGATCATGTGCGAGTGCGGGCGTTTGAATTAACGGCGCGGTCGCCGATGCTCTTCCGGCGCGCGCAGATTCATCTGGCTTACTCGCACCAGCAAATTCAGGGAGAAGGCGCAATCACTGGCGGACTCACGGATTTTTCTCCACCGGAGCCGCTGTTCTATCTCGATCACGATCAGCGGGACACTTTGAGCGCGGGCGTCAGCGTGAATCTTGCCGCGCGCAGCTTCGTCTCCGCGAACGTTGCTTACGGTTCGGGTTTTCTGCGAGGCGACGGACCGGAACATTTGCCCGGCCACACGACCTTCGATTTATCCTTCGGCAAATGGTTCGGTGAGAATTGGATGGTGGGCTTTCAGGCGGTCAACGTGACGAACAACCGATTTCTTCTGGACAGCTCGAATACGTTTGGCGGCACTCACTTTTCAGAACCGCGCCAGCTGTACGCCGAGTTGCGTCATCGCTTTCATTATTAAAGGAACGCCGGCATAAGTGCTGAAACCTTCGGTATTTTCCTGGATTTGCATCCACCAAAATGAATTTACAATTCTTAACAAGAAGGCCGTTGACAGCGCCCGCGGGGCGAACTTAAAATCTGCGCAATCAGCGTTTCTCGAGGTGACGTTATGACTCTTGTCAAGATCATCGTTATCACCATCGTCATAATCCTGAGCATTCTCTTCTTTGGACGCTTCCTGTTTTAACGAAGAGTGTGCGCGCATCGTCGTTCTTCTCACGACACTCTGTCATTTGTCTGCGTCAGAACCGGGAGCGGTAGCGTCCGGATCATGTGGCGCTCCATAAAGCCTGCTCCTTTTCTTGTTTGCTTCTCGAGCCGGTCGCTATCACTTCCCGTCCTGACATCCTTTCTGCAGTTCGTCAGCACTCACTAGTTGGCTTAATATTGGTAGCCAATTAACACTTATGTCCGAACCAAACAATTTTGGTCTGCGAAAGATCAACCGCGCGCTGATTAGCGTCTCGGACAAAACCGGCATCGTCGAATTCGCGCGCGACTTGAAAACCTTTGGTGTCGAGATTATCAGCACCGGCGGCACCGCCAAGACGCTGCGCGATGCCGGCATCGAGGTCATCGATGTTTCAGAGGTGACCGGCTTTCCCGAAATGATGGACGGCCGCATCAAGACCCTGCATCCGAAGATTCACGG
Source organism: uncultured Blastocatellia bacterium (assembly GCA_965653755.1). Taxonomy (GTDB): domain Bacteria; phylum Acidobacteriota; class Blastocatellia; order Pyrinomonadales; family Pyrinomonadaceae; genus UBA11740. The sequence goes on along the minus strand of CBFHBI010000015.1, from coordinate 5,810 downwards.
TGCGCTGCTCGGCTTGCGTGAAAACTCAAAGCACACCGAAGCGATGCGACAACATGCGATCGAACCTATAGACATGGTCGTCGTCAATCTGTATCCATTCGAACAAACAGTGAGACGCAGCGATGTGACTGAGGCCGAGGTGATCGAGCAGATCGATATCGGCGGGCCAGCAATGATTCGTTCAGCGGCAAAAAATGCTCAGGATGTCGCGGTCGTAGTTCGTCACGAAGCGTACCCCGATATTGTCGCTGAAATGCGCGCCCATGACGGGGCGCTTTGCCTCGAAACGCGAAAGGCCCTGGCTAAGACTGCTTTCAGTCGCACGGCGATGTACGACTCAATGATTTCAGCATATTTAGCGGGCGCGTTTACGGAAGACAATCGAAACAACCGTGGGACCGGTATAGCGAGTGGCGCGGGTGGCGGCACTAACAGCAATATGATCTGGTCCATCAATTCGGAAGGCATACACATACCTCCGCCGCCATTAGACATCGACTCTGAAAATTTCTCGATCGAGACCTTTCGCGGTTCTCTGCCAACCAACGCGCGATGGTCGATCGGCAAAGCTGCCGACCTACGTTACGGCGAAAACCCACATCAGCTTGCGGCGCTCTACAAAATGTCGCACACAGGTGGCATCGCTAATGCCGAACTGCTGCAGGGCAAGGAAATGTCCTTCAACAACTATGTTGACGCCGACGCCGCCTGGCATTTGGTCTTCGATTTCGAAGAGACCGCGTGTGCCATCATCAAGCACACCAATCCTGCCGGCGTGGCCCTCGATTCGTCGGCGCTCTCGGCTTACCGCAAAGCTCTCGCAACCGATCCCGTGTCAGCTTTTGGCGGCATCGTCGCTTTCAACGTCCCGGTTGATGAGGCGGCGGCGCGCGCAGTTACTGAAATCTTTACCGAAGTAATCGTGGCGCCGGATTATGATTCTGAAGCATTGCGAGTGTTCCAGCAGAAGAAGAACTTGCGCGTGCTCCGCTGTTGGCCCGATGCACGCAAAGAGACTGTCGAATACAAGCAGATCAGCGGCGGCATGCTCGTGCAAACGCGTGACACTCATCGTTTAAATAGCGATGATTTGAAAGTGGTGACCAAACGAGCGCCAAATCAAAGGGAGATCGACGGACTACTGTTCGCCTGGACCGCCTGTAAACACACGAAGTCAAATGCAATCGTTTATGCGCGCGACAAACAGACAGTAGGCGTGGGCGCCGGCCAAATGTCGCGCGTCGATTCGGTGAAGATTGCCGCGATGCGCGCGCAGCTTCCGCTTGCCGCAGCCGTGATGGCTTCAGACGCGTTCTTTCCTTTTCGCGACGGCATCGATGAAGCCGCGAAGAATGGCATCGTAGCGGTAATTCAACCGGGCGGCTCGGTACGCGACGAAGAGGTAATCGCCGCCGCAGACGAACACAGAATGGCGATGGTCTTCACCGGCATCAGGCACTTCAAGCATTAAAGTCAGCACCACCTGCGGTAGGTGATGTCCAACAGGCGAGAACTTTTAGAATCACTCACGCGCTACATTAGATGGTACCGACTTGCTCTTTCAATCCGACTTCTCGATACTTGCGCGCATAAGCTAGCGGAGGATTATCCATTTATGAAAGTTGTGTTGGCTACGTTTCTACTGCTCGCAGTCGCCGTTGGCTACGGCATCGCTCAGAAACAAAAACCTAAACCCTGCGAAGCCGCGCAGACCCAAACGGACATGAACATCTGTTGGGGTAATGAATACAAGAAGGCGGACGCGCAACTAAACAAAACGTACCAGGAACTGGCGGCCATGCTGGAGGACGAAGACAAAGCGGAATTGAAAACGGCTGAGAATGCCTGGATCAAATATCGCGACGCGCACTGCGAGTTTGCCTCTGACCGATATCGCGGCGGCACGATACGCCCAATGATTGAAGCCATCTGCCTCGCGGAAGTCACGGCCAACCGCACCACCGAGTTGAAAAATGAGATCAAGGAGCGAAAGCAGTAAACCAAAACCATGCTACAGAATAAGCAAGGAATTATTTTCGGTGTCGCGAACAAACGATCGATCGCATGGGCAACTGCACAGGCGCTGCATCAGGCCGGCGCGCGCCTGGCGTTTGCTTACCAAGGCGAACGGCTGAAAGAGAACGTCGAGCGGCTTACGGCGGAGGAGATGCCGGATTCGCCTCTGGTTTCATGTGACGTGACGAATCAGGCAGACGTTGATGAAGTGTTCAAGCGACTCGAATCTGAATTCGGACGGCTCGATTTTCTCATTCACAGCATCGCGTTCGCGCCGCGAGAAGCACTCGAGGGCGAGTACATGAAAGTCGAACGCGAGGGGTTTCTTTCGGCGATGGAAGTCAGCGCCTACTCATTGACGCAACTCGCGCGCGCGGCAGCGCGGCTGATGACTGAAGGCGGCAGCATCGTCACGATGACTTTCCACGGCGCCGAAAAAGTTTATCAGGGTTACAACGTGATGGGTGTCGCCAAAGCAGCGCTGGAATCGAGCGTGCGCTATCTCGCGACCGATCTCGGCCCAAAGAATATTCGAGTTAATGCGATCAGCGCTGGTCCAATTCAGACCCTGGCCGCGCGCGGCGTCTCCGGCTTGAGCACCATGCTGAAAGTCCACGCCGAGCGCGCGCCACTCAAACGAAACGTTGAACCGCGCGAGGTCGGCAACACGGCGCTGTTCCTGTGCAGCTCGCTCTCTTCGGCAATCACCGGCGAGACGATCTACGTTGATTGCGGCTACAACATCATGGGCATTTGATCGATGAAGCACGAGGACTACAAGAAACATGAGCATGGGACACAGGACGAGCGCCTGCTCGAGACGCCGCGGCCAGATGAGTTCCTCCACACCGACACCTGGCGCGTCTTCCGTATCATGGGAGAGTTCGTCCTGGGCTTTGAGGAACTCGCGCGGGTGACAAACGGTGTCGCCGTCTTCGGCTCGGCGCGCACGCCTCCCGATCATCCGGAATACAAGGCGGCCCAGGAAACCGGAGAACTATTGGCGCGCGCAGGCTATTCCGTGATCACTGGCGGCGGTCCCGGCATCATGGAAGCGGCAAATCGTGGCGCCTTCGAAGCCGGCGGCGCATCGGTTGGCTGCAACATCGAACTGCCGCACGAACAATCTTCGAATCCTTATCTGACGTTGTCGGTGAAGTTTCGATATTTCTTTGTGCGCAAGACGATGTTCGTAAAGTACAGCGACGCCTTCATCATCATCCCCGGCGGGTTTGGCACGCTCGACGACTTATTCGAATCCCTGACGTTGATTCAGACGCGCAAGATCCACAATTTCCCGGTCGTGCTTTTGGCTCTGCTTACTGGAAAGAGATGCTCGATTGGCTACGTGGGCCGGTCTTCGCTGAAGGCAAGATCGTGGAACAAGATTTCCGGCGACTGCATCTCACCGATTCGCCGGCAGAAGTCGTCGAGATAATTAAGACTTATGAACCGGCACAGGAATTAACCAGCCAACCCAAATAATCTTCTGAAGCGGCGACAATCGGCAGGGCAATGATTTCCGGTGTTTCGTAGCTGTGCGTCGCCCGCACCTCGCGTTTGAGATCCTCGAAGTTATGTCGCGTAGTCTTGGCAATCATCAGCGCTTCGCTGTCGCGTTGCACCTCGCCCTTCCAAAGGTAAATCGACTTGATCTCAGGAATTATCTGCACACAGGCCGCCAACCGTCGATCGACGAGCATTTCCGCAATCCGCGTGGCTTCATTAATAGACGCAGCAGTCATTAGTACGACGATTGGTTCCGATTCAGTGATCATGCTTCAGGTCCAACCACCTAAAATAAAAGCGGGCGAGGCCCGCTTCGTTAAAGACAACCCGGAAGTCGAAGCGAATTATTCGGCTTCCGCTTCCTCATCATCTGCAGAGGCGGGACCGGTCAGCGGCGATGTATCTTCGCCGAAGAACGCGGCATATAACTCTCGCGCACGATCGAGATCGCGTTCGTCCACCAGCACGGCAACGCCCGGCGACACGGCCGAGAAGACTGGCGAGAAAGCATCGTTGGCGCCTGATTGCACGACGGCACGCACGCCATTCTGTCGCAACAGATCGCTGACCATTTCGCCTTCCGCCGGAGAGGACAACGTGTGCAAAACCACGAAGCGCGCTTCACTCTGGTCGGAAGCAATCTCGGGAGCAAGCCGCTCGACGAGTTCGGTGTCGTCATCTGGACAACGAGTGATTCCGGGATTGTATTCAGATTCGCAAACAGGACAGAACATAAACGTGTTTCACGTTTCAGGTTTCAGGTTTCAGGTTAAATTCCAATCTCCAAGGTATCAGAATTAACTTGAAACCTGAAACTTGGAACTTGAAACGCTTTGTACTGCCCGTTCAAATGGAATGTCTTCGAAGTGCGTGAATCGTTTAAAGTCGCGGAAGCGCTGGTTGATCTCATCGTGCGTCAGCCGGCGTACGCGTTCGGTGCCGAATTCTTCCACATTGAATGACGCCATCACGGAACCAAAGATCATTGCCCGCCGCAACGCGCCTTCGTCCAACTTTTCCTGGCTCGCCAAATAGCCCATCAGTCCGCCGGCGAACGTGTCGCCCGCCCCAGTTGGATCAAAGACGGATTCGAGCGGATAAGCGGGAATCGCGAAATACTCATCCTTCGTAAACATCGCCGCGCCATACTCGCCACGCTTCACGATCAGCGTCTTAGGTCCCCAGGAGAGGATCTTACGCGCCGCCTTAATCAAGTTCGGCTCTTCCGCGATCTGTCTCGCTTCCGCGTCGTTAACGATCAAAAGATCGACGACCTCGATCGTCTTCTGTAGCGATTCGCGTGTGGTATTGATCCAAAGGTTCATCGTGTCGAGTGCCACCAACTCCGCATTCGGCACCTGCTCGCGCACGCCCCGTTGCAGATCAGGCTGAATGTTTCCGAGAAACACCAATCGCGACTGTTTCGATCCGTCCGAAAGCTTGGGCTGAAAACCTGCGAATACATTGAGATGGGTATCCAGGGTGTGGGCCACGTTCAAGTCGTATTCGTAGCGCCCGAACCAGCGGAACGTCTGGCCGTCAGGAATGACCTCGAGGTCAGTCGTATCGACGCCGTGCTGTGCAAACACCGCGCGCTCGTCCGCGCCAAAGTCTCCGCCCACTACCGCGACAATCCGAACGTCTGTGAAAAAGCTTGCCGAGATTGAGAAGTGCGAGGCTGAGCCGCCCAACATTTTTTCGCGTTTACCGAACGGCGTTTCAACCGCATCGAACGCCACGGAACCAACAACAAGTAGAGACATAAATTATTAGTTTTGAGTTTTGAGTTTTGAGTTTTGAGTTCTTAGAACCTTGAATCCTGAATTTCCAATTTGAAATCTCAAATGCGAAAATCCAACTTCACTTGAGTTTAGAGTACTGACAACCGATTGTGCTTCCGGCCCGATTTCTTCGTGACGGGCTGCGTTGATGCGTCGGGCGACGAACTTCCCGGCTTCGGCTTCGGCCCGCCCAACGATTTCAAATCGCTGAGCGCATCGTCCTTAAACTTACTCTGCGGATAATCATTCACTAACTGCGAAAGATAGTCGCGCGCCTTATCGCGAAACTCCTGCGCCGTCAGCGTAGTCTTTTTCTCGCCCTCGCGGACAGCGTACTGATCGGGCTTCTGTTTTCCCTTGGCATCGGCCAAATTGAGGCTGCTGGCGCCGGCGATGTAGAGCACTTCGTCAATCTTCGAGAATGCAGGATTGCCGGCGAGTACCTCTTCACAACGTTCGAGTGACGCAACGTAAGCTTTTCTTAATATGAAATATTGCCGCGCC
>CBFHBI010000014.1:0-12699 GCA_965653755.1 uncultured Blastocatellia bacterium | reverse complement strand
GCAAAAGCGACGCGTGCGGCTTTAACTCGTAGGGGACTTCGCGAATGGTTGCGCCCAGTGGATCGTAAAGAGTTACGCGGCCCGCGCTCTGCTGCGCGTTGGGATTGAACAGACTGAAAATGCATTGATAACGGTCGAGCGCCGGGAACGGCATTGAGTAAAAGAAAGCGTCCGGGCGTTGCCATTGCAATGGGTCGGGATTCGCATGGACGTTGTCGAACGAGCTGTCGGTGTGCCAACGCACAAAAGCCGAACTGAATAGATCGCTCGCGTACATTGGCTCGCGACTTTGCGGGCGCAGGCGGATCTTCATACCGCCCCAAAACTGTTTATTTGGGCCCAGCAGTTCGCTCGCTTTCAAAAAAGTAGTGTGCATCGCCGGGACCGTCAAGCGTTTGGCGACGCCGTCTGGTCCAATCGGTTTTCCTTCTTGATCGTAAAGATAAATTTCGTAATCGGTAGCCGAACCAGTCTCCTCGTGACCATTCCTGCCGCTGAAGGTGTCGGACGTTAGATAGATCTCAGAATGAATTCCCGCCGCGTGGTCTTCGACGACAAACGGTGCGCACACGTCTAACCAACACACCGGATTCGCGTTGGTCGCTTGCATATTCTGGCCGAAGCCTGAAGCCGTACCTGCGGGCAACATGGGTACGATGGCGCCCGCGGCGCCGGCTTTGACCAGCAACGATAGGAAGCTGCGGCGATGAATTGGATCGGGTTTCTTTTCGGCGGGTTGGGCCATCGGTAAAAAGGATGGATTAAAAAGTAGGGAGAGCAGAAAGCACCTGCTCTCCCCCTTTTATGCAAATGGCTGAACTTCGTTAGAAGTTGAGCCGGACCACCACCTGACCCACGCGGCCGCCCGGATCGTTCGTGGTCGAAAGATCCTGGTAAGCCGAGGTGATACGTGCAAAAGACGAAGTGGTCAGATTTCCCAGCGTGTTGATGTCGTTGCCCGACGCACCCGGCTGGAAGTTGATGTTATTGAACGCATTCAGGAACTCCATGCGGAGTTCGAGATTGACGCTCTCAGTGAAGCGAATCTTCTTCGCCAGGGCCAGATCGAAGCGGAAGAACGCTGGTCCATGCAGCACCAGGTTCGCATAGCCGCATTGGCCAATATAAGCCTGGTTGCAGTTAAGTCCCGGCGGCGCCAGATAAGCTCCAATGGGCGCACCGGTGGTATAAGCCGGACCGCTCGAGGTCATGGTGAAGTTGAAAGCCTTCACCGTGTTGTCGCGAACAGCCTTAGGCAACAGGTAAACGAAGCCATCCGGATCTCTATAGACGCCAACCATGCGTTGGAGATCCTTCGCGCTCATCCCAACCAACTGGAAGTTGGCGGTATTCTGCTGAATGGTACCGCCGATATCGAACAATCCATTTGGCGCGTTGAAGGCGAACGGGATGCCGCTCTGGATGCGAATATTACCGTTAAAGCCAAAACCACCAACCAATCTTTCCAAAGCGCCGTGAGCGTTAGACAGGAACATCTTGCCCTTGCCGAACGGCAGCTCATAAAGGAAGTTGGTCTTGAAACCCTGGCGCAGATCGAACGGGGCGAAGCCCTTCTTTAACCAAAGGTTTCTGATTGTTGCCGGTTGATCGAATACGGCCGAACTGCTGGCGAACGTGTTCGAAAGCGTCTTGCCAAAGGTGTAGCTGGACTGGACCAGCAGACCCTGGGACAAGCGGCGACGAAATTCAAGCGTCAGTGCGTCGTACCAGCTTTGGCCGGTGTTGTTCACCACGAACGGGCTGCCACGCTTACCCGGATTGACCACCAGTTGGTTTACCGGGAACAAGCCGAGGCCAGTGCAATTAGCGACACCAAAGCACGGCTGGCCTAATGGCGTGCGGCGGTTCTCGAAGCTAGTGCTGCCGAGGTTCAAACCAAATAACAGGAACTGCGAACCCAGCGGGTTTAGTGGGTTGACAAAGGTCGTACTGGCGAAGTTCGAGCTGCTATACAAAGTATTGCAGGTCGAGACGCTGGTACAGCCGCCTGCGCCCGATCCAGAAACACCCTGGAAGTAAGCAAACAGAATCGGCAACGGAGAAGTTCCGGTGCCCGGACCCTGATAACGGAACTGGGCGCCACGACCGGCGGCCGTGTTGGCCAGCAGGTTCTGCTGGGCCAGCGTCAGTTCGTTATATAGGCCGTTCTCAACGAGATTGATCTCGTTGAGTTCCATCTGCCTCCAAAGCTCATGTCCGCGGTTGCCGACATAGCGCACCTCGAACACATTGTCCTTCTTAATCTCACGCTGAATTCCCAGTGAAAATGACTCAACGTACCCGATCTTGATGTGGGGATCGAAAGCATTAACCGAATCCGTAATCAAGCCGGTGTTGGGTAAGGTCAGCGTGGCCGGAAAAGGCGCCGGCGTAAACGGGCCGTTACGCAGGTAAGTTCCCACTGCCAGGTTTTGCAGAGTCAAACTCCGATTGGTGGTAATCGTACCGCCGGGATTGGCGCCTACGACCGATTGGAAGACGTTTGTGCCTTCGCGCACTGAAGCCATCGAGAAACCACCACGAAGCACAGTCGCTCCCGACTCGCCCGTCAGCTTATGCAGCCACGAGCTCTTGAAATTCGGACTCCAGGTGAAACCAAAACTCGGCAGTAACACACCTACCGGGTTGTAGGCCTTGGTGCCTTTCGGAAACGCGACAAAGCTCGAGTGATTTCCGGTCAGCGTGCCCGGGCTAAAAACATTATACAGACCCGATTCACCAAACAGGACCGCATAACTTACCGCGGCGTAGGTGTTGTTGTCCGATTGGATTGACTCCTGCCGTTCATATCGCAATCCGAGCGTCAGGGTGATGTTCGGACGGAAACGCCAACTGTCTTGACCGAAACCGCCCCACTCCAGGGAATGTGCTCTGCTGATCAAAGAACCCAGCCAGGAATAATTGTTCGTATTCTCATCGAGCCGGGCATTCGAATTGAATGCGGTCATGCGTCCCGACAGCACTGCGTAGAGCTGCGAAGCGCCTCCTTGTTGCGTGGCCGGCAGAAAACTAAACGCGTTGACCGGCGCCGGGTCGAGTGTAGCGCTGGTGGTGAACACCGTGCTGGGGACAACGGTCGTAAGCTGCTGCCAGAAGGCGATCCTGGTCATCGTAGCACCGAAGTTGAAAGAGTGATTGCCATGAATCCAGCTCAGGTTGTCACTGAATTCGCGCACCGGACTATTACGCCTTTGTGGTCCGGTGGTAACCGTCGCGCTGGTAATACCAAACGCGCCGATGCCCTGGTTCAGCGGCTGCCCGTTAGCAGCTTGATTCGCGAACTGTCCGGAGTTCACTTCAGGGAAGAACAGGACCGTGCCGCCAACTATGCCATAGCGGGCTTCGTTAACCATGTTGTTGCTTAATTGCCAGCGCCAAGCCATCGAGTCTGAAAAGCGAATCGAATCCTGCGAACCGTGATTCGGGAATCCCGGGAACGCGGGATCGACGCTATTCAGAAAGTCCACCACACCGGTGAAATTCTGATAGTTCCAGATGTTTTCGATGTGATGCTTCTTTCCAATATTGAAGTCGAAGCGTATGGTCGGAAACTCGCGCTTTTGCCCACCGTGGTTAATGAAAGTGGTTGTTTCCAGGTTCGGGTCGCCAGTGGCCTTGGTGGTGCCAGAAGCACTTCTAATACTGGCAAGCAAGGCGGAGATAGTCGGATCGGCATTCGTGAAAGCGCCGCCGATGCCGGGATTCGCACCCAGGAATGTAGCATTGCCTTTGGCAGCAGCAATCAGATTATAGACATTTACTGAGCAGACTCGCGTAGCGCCCGTGCCGGTACAAGTAGACGAACCCACATCACACGGCTGGTTCGTAGCGATGCTGGCGGCGGCAGGATCGAAGGTGCTGGAAAGGAATTGATACACACCGTTTTGGGCTGCCTGACTCATCACGGTTCTGGTGCGGAGCGTGCTCTCGGGCAATCGGTATTCTTCGTAGTTAACAAAGAAGAATGCCTTGTTCTTGCCGTTGAAAACTCCGGGAATCGAAATTGGTCCACCAACTTTGAATCCCGGCTGGTTGAGAATGATGTCCGTGCGGGGCGCCTTGCCCGTATTTGGATCCGGTGGCAGGTCGCGATTGTTGAACCAATAATTGGCGTTCAAGCCTGGGGTGCGATAGTACCAGTAGCCGCCGCCGTGATATTGATTGCCACCACCCTGCGTCACAAACTTAATCTGAAAAGCTCCTTCACCTGAACTTTCAGCACCGGGGTTGGAACTGGAGACGGTGACCTCGCTGACTGAGTCAGTGCGCGGACGAATGTACGTGAAGAAGCCATCGTTTGACTTCAGCAGGTTGTCCTGAACGTTGATGCCGTCGATGGTGATGTTGAGCGCGCCTTTCGGTAATCCATTTACCGATGATTGACGCGGACGACCGACGGTGGTGGTTCCCGGAAGGGCCAGCACTAAGTCGAGCGCGTCGCGAGACGCGGTTGGGATATCTGTGATCTGCCGGCCGGTCAACGTCGTTCCGATGGTAGCCGACTGGCTTTGAATAACTTCGCCGCCACCGACGACGGTAACTACTTCCTGCGAACCGCCGACTTCGAGCGTGGCATTCACAGTTGCTGGGGTGCCGACGTCAACCTTCACCTCCGTCACCTGAGTTTTCTTAAATCCCTTGCTTTCGATGGTGACTAGATATACGCCGGCGGGAACTGCCGGAATGTTGTAGGTGCCGCTGTCTGAAGACATGGCGGTCTTCAACTCTCCAGTAGTTGTATTCTTTGCGGTGACTGTGGCGTTCGCCACCACCGCTCCATGCGGGTCGGTGACCGTCCCCGCGATGGAACCGGTCGCTACGACTTGTCCAAAGGCTGGCAAACTGAACAAGGCGAGCGCGACCGAGACGAAGCAGAACTTCAAAAACAAATTTCTCATTGGGCTCCTCCGAGAGTGGTTATTTGCTCAAACCAGGTTTGGCTAGAGCAGAAGTTGCAACTTTTTTCGGTTCTTAAAGGCCAGGTCCAGCACCTGGCGATGATGTTTCCGCAGAAACTGAGACAAAGTTCGGGGGCGAAAATGCAAACCATGGGCCACCCCTGTGAACCTACTTGAGCTGCTTTCTCCCTTGAATTCTCAGCACTTGCGAGCGCAATGCAAACCTCTCGCTTTGCGTTTCTGAAGATTCATTCAAATTATTGGATTTAACAGCACGGCGCCGAAGGTCTCTAAACCTTGGCCAAAGAGTCTCGGAAGACAAATTCTAAGACTCCGATTTCTTCTCGTGATTTCTGCTGACACGCTCGGTACTGATAGATGAGTCGGCGAATATTCTCCGCGTAGTTAACGCTTTGGCGACAACTTAAGAACACGAGATGATTTCTACATGCGGAAATTTTCCCAGGGCGACGCCGGCGCGGTCATAAACCTCATTTACTTTTGATTTACAGCGCCAGATATGACAGGATGCGAACCGTCTTCCCTGCCGAAGAATTTATTTACTGCTTCCCAAGGAGTTCCGAACCAATGAAGCGATTGACTGCCACTCTTTCTCTAACGCTGCTATTGATCCAAGCGGTTGCGAGCCAGACGCCGCAGAAGCCGCAACCTGAAGTCGTCCCCGAAGACGTCATTCGCATTACTACCAACCTGGTGCAAACCGATGTCGTGGTTACAGACAAGAACGACCGAGTCATTCCCGATCTGAAGCTCGAGGATTTCGAACTCTACGACAACGGCAAAAAACAAGAGGTGAAGTTCCTGGAATATGTAGGTGTCGATGAGGGCGTCCGCAGCGAAGGCAACCGTCCACCGTCCCTTGGCAAGAACGTGGTTAGCGTTACGCAGACAGGCACTGACGTTTCTGCGGGACAGATACGGCGCGTAATTGGATTCGTCATAGACGATCTCACAATTCCTATTCAGGACTTTTCGGCTGTCCGCAAAATGCTCGTCGATTTCGTTGATACCAAAATGCAAGAAGGCGATCTCGTGGCGATTGTTCGAGTCGTTGGCGGCAAAGGACTGTTACAGCAGTTCACCTCAGATCGGCAACTGTTGCGGCGGGCCATCGCGTTGATAACGCCGACTTCACACCCCTTGATGCAATTCAATAACCCGGACTACGCACGGTTCGCGGGCATTCCACAAGCGATCGGAGCAGGCGGCGACAACGCGATGACGCCATCGCCAGATGCAGCGGACACAGGAAATTCAGACATCTCCAGCGCCACGGATGAGACCAACAGATTGTTCCGCGGCCTCTCAGCATTATCAACGGCCCAGTTTATGATCGACAGTCTCAAAAAGATTCCGGGACACAAGAATCTCGTAGTCGTTTCCTCTGGAATTCCCATTTACGAGGCGTCGAATGCCGGCGTCGCATACTCAAACGTAAGCAGCATTATCGACCAAATATCTGATAACGCGAGCCGCGCGGGTGTCGTAATTAACACTCTCGATCCACGCGGGATGAGAGCGACTCCGGGAGTAGCGGGGTTTCAAGACACACCGGCGCATAGTGCTTTGGATTTCAATCTCGATCCCGCTTTTGGACGGGGCGGCACTCAGAGCCAGCAGATCGTTGGCAACCTGTTGGCGGGCGGATCGGAACATCTCGGGCTCAACATGCTGGCCGCCACGACTGGAGGAGTTTCGGTCGTGAATACGAACGATTTTAATGCCGGCATGGACAAGATTCTCGCGCGCAGCCGCGGATACTACCTGCTCGCCTACACTCCGAATGGAGCATTCGATCGCAAGTTTCATAAATTAGAAATAAAAGTGAAGAAAGGCGGGGCAAGAGTTTACAGTCACACCGGGTACATTGCCAGAGAAGACGAGCCGGCGGCGAATCGCACGAAAGAAGAAGAGATCGCTGAAGCAGCCATATCTCCTTTGGCTCGTCGCGACATTGATGTCTCGCCAAACGTGACGATGAAATTCGGCCCCAATAACAGAGCGCAGATCAGCGTGGACATGCTCATCGACGCCAAGGCTTTACACTTCACGCAAGCCGGAGACAATTATCAAACCTCGCTGGACGTAGTTGGTTTTCTCTTTAATCAGTCGGGCGCCAAGAAAGGCGGGTTAAGCCAAACATTGAATCTCAATATCCCGGCGGCCGATTATCAGCGGACACTCGCGCAGGGGATTCCCTATTCAGCGAATTTGGAATTGCCGCCCGGCTATTATCAGGTGCGCTGTGTGGTGCGGGAAGCGAGCAGCGGCAGCCTCGGAACGTTTTCGAAGTACCTGGAGATTCCCGACTTATCCAGGGGACGGTTGGAGGCCAGCAGCGTTTTCCTATTCGCGGTCGATCCGCAGAGCCAGAAACCTGCGCCCCTGGAAGGCGCGAGGATCTTATCGCGTAATCAGGACTTGCGTTATGCGGTCCTTGTTTATAACGCGAAAGTGAAAGATGGAAAGCCGCAAGCGCACGCCAGCGTTTACATCAGTCGAGGGAGCCGCCTGCTATTCAGCGAAATAGATCAACCGATCGTGAGTCCCAGCGCTGCGGCGTTCGTGAAGGTTGGACAAATGGGCCTGAGCCAGGTTCCACCCGGACACTATCTGTTGACTGTGGTGATCACCGATCCGTTGGCCGAGAAGAATGCGCCGGCCCAAGCACGGAGTGTTGATTTCACGGTAAAATAAACCCTGGACCAAGGGAACTATTGCGGAATTTTCTTAAAGCTCGCGGTCGAGTTCAATAGTTTCGCTGATCGCTTTCGGGCACGAATCGTGCCCGGCATGTATCCGGTTTCTTCTGGAGGGTCATGTTGAGAGCAGTCCTATCGCTGATTGCGGGCATTTCGTTTCTCACCTCAGCGTTCGCCCAGACGCTTCCACCAACACCACAAAAACCAACCTCTAATGATGAAGTTGTACGGGTCACAACGAACCTGGTGCAAATCGACGCCGTAGTCACCGATGACAAAGGCCGACAGGTTACCGATCTGCGTCCCGAAGATTTTGAAATTCTCGAGGACAAACATCCGCAGCAGATAACAGCCTTCGCTTATGTCCCAGGCGAATCACGCAGCGCAGACTTAAAGAGAAACTCATCGAAAGAAAATCCTAAAACCACTGCTGTCAAGAATGCTCCGCCGGCGATTACAGTGCCTTTGAAGCCTGAAGAGGTGCGGCGCACGATTGTTTTGGTCGTTGATGATCTGGGCATGTCGGTCCAGAGTATCGATTTAGCGCGCGGGGCCTTGCGTAAGTTTGTTGATGAGCAAATGCAACCGGGCGATCTGGTGGCAATCGCCAGAACCAGTGGCGGCTGGTGGGAGCCAACAAGTGACCGGCAGTTACTCTACGCTGCGATAAAGAACGTGCGTTGGATCTCGTGGAGAAATCGCGTCGGTGTTCAAGCTTTACCGCAGTACACTAACATCACGGGCGATGGTCCGGGTGCGGACGCAAATACGTTTGCACCCGACGTAGAGGGAACGCTTGTCGCTCTCGAATATCTGGTTGAAGCCTTGCGAGAACTGCCGGGCCGCAAAAGTGTACTTCTGTTCACAGATAGTTTTCCCTTTCCAACGAATCCATCAGGAACGACAGTATTTGACCCGGCCAGTAGTAGTTCAGTTGGATCAACGATCGACAATACATATCTATCGCAACTTACTACCACCAAATTGATTCACTCAGCGAACACGGGATCGGTTGTGATTCACACGATCGATTCGCGCGGCCTGATGACCACCAGTCCAACTGCGGCAGACGATTCCCCCAAAGATAGCCTCGCAAGCAGCCAGCGCCAGAGAGTTCCCGGAGGCAGCATGACCCAACTGGCGAACGGGAAATGGTTGAGTCAGGTGCTAGACGAACGCGGCGGGTTGATTCTGGACACACAGCAACGTTTGCAGGATCTCGCCGACGCCACTGGCGGTGTCGCAATTAAGAATAATAACGACCTGTATAACGGCATCACTCGGATCATGGAAGACCTAAAAGGTTTCTACTTGATTGGTTATCGACCCTCGGAATCAACATTTCGCAGATCAAAGGACGGAAGCGTTCCGTATCACGAAATTACTTTGCGCGTGAAACGGCCCGGACTGCACATCCGCTCACGCAAAGGTTTCTACGGCACGCCCGTCGAAAACACAACGCCGCCGCCACCGCGCACCATGCCAGAGCAAATGGTGGCGGCGATCAACTCACCATTCACCGCCAGCGGCTTGCGCACGGAGCTGACAGCATTGTTCGGCAATGGATTGTCCGGTCCTTTTGTGCGCGTCTTTCTCCACGTTGACGCGCGCGACCTCCCGTTCGTGGACCAGCCGGACGGCTGGCATCAGACCGTGATCGACGTCCTGGCCAGTAGTTACGAATTGAATGGGAGGATTTCCGATCAGATGGCGCGCAGCGACACCATTCGCGCGCGCGGAAACAGTTATGAACGAATGCTGCGCAATGGATTGGACTATGAATTGATCGTTCCCATCAAAAATCCCGGCGCGTTCCAAATGCGCGCCGCAGTTCGCGACGCCGCCACCAAACGCTTCGGCACTGTTTTTCGACTGGTTGATGTTCCCGACCTGAAAAAGAACCGCCTGGCACTGTCAGGCATAACTCTGAGCAACCGGAAATTGATCACCGACTCAATTGCTAGTTTCTGGACCACGGCAGTGCAACCAGGCGCCACACTCAAGATTGGCCAGGGAGTTGAGGCGGACCCGGAGATTCAGCCAAGCGCTGCGGTACGCCGCTTTCAGCGCGGGATGAATCTGGAATATCGATACGTGATTTACAACGCCCATATCGGTCGCAAACAGTTTTTGCCGGAATTGTCCGCGCAAGCACGCTTGTTCCGTGAAGGCCAATTGATAAAGTCGGAAGAAACACCCGGACCCGATCGCGACGTCTTACAGATGGATCTCAAACGGCTGACCTGCAAAGGCACGCTGCTGCTCACCGATGATTTGCCGCCGGGAAATTACGTACTCCAGATTCTGATTACCGACCCGCTCACCAAACAAACTGCTGCACAATGGATTGATTTTGAGATTGTGAAGTAAAGCAGTGCTGGCCGAAACAGGACCAGTACTGTTCAGTCTCGCTTACTTCGTCCCGGCCGGCGGCGACGGAATTTGCTTCCATGAAATCGTGCAGTTGTGCCGCGCCGCGACAGTCTCCACTCTTGCCAGCGCATAAAAATCGGCATCCGGGTTGACCACATGAATTACATAGATGTGGCCCAACAGAGTCCTGGCGAACGTCTGCGGCGGGCTGAGTTTGGGCTTTCCAGTCCGAGGGGCAGTCACCTGTGCACTGAATTCGACGGGCGGCCTTGGAGGGGCGACGGAATCCGCAGTACGTGCAGGAGGATCCAACGCACTTCTTGAGGGTGGAAAGTCTCCGGCGGAAGCGATTGTAGTGTCGGCCCTGTCAATTCTTACTTCACGATGCTCACCCGGTTTAAGCTCGGGTAATGGCTCAACAGCAGGGACCTTGAACGCATCGGTCCATTCGTGTTGACCAAGATCTTTGATGACGCTGCGGCTTTCATCAGTAACCTCAAGCGTTAACCAATCCGAACCATCCGCGGCTGAAAAAAGTCCCAATGAGAGTTCCGAGCTTGAGGCCGTAGTCACGTGCGAATCGAGACTAATCGTCTTAAGCTCAGTACCCGGCTGTCCCGACGTCGGCTTGTCCCGTTGTTGAGCTTGGCTGACGAACGACCAGCAAGCAGCGAGAATGATAACCGATCCGAGAATTGAAAAGCGGGAACGCCTCATTTGAACCACCGTCATTTTGCTCTCCCACAATCCATGAAAGCAAACCATTCGGTTGTTCTTCACGCGTCCATATCCATCTCAAGATCACCAACAGTCAATGAAAAATTAAAAGGGGAGTGCCTGTCTCCAAGCTCTCCCGGAAAAGAAAACTGCATTCGCAGCTTCGGAAGTTTAGAACGTGAGCCGCGCGCCGAACTGGATCCAGCGTCGAGCCATCGCAATGCGAGTGTTGTCAGCGAATGGAGCAGAAAGGACTCCGGCACTGTCGAGCGACACGGCGGGCAGCGAACCGCCGCGCGCGATGCCGTAACCCGGTTGCGGATGGTTCAGAGCATTGAACATTTCGAACCGGAGTTGCAGCGTCACTTGGTGAGCTTCACCCCACAAACGCGTGTTCTTGAAGAGTCCCGTATTCAGTTGATTGATCGCCGGACCCGTCATGTAATACCGCGGCGTGTTGCCATAAGGCGAACCAAATATCTTCGCGGACCCAGGTCCGTTGTAGATAAAGCGCACGGAGCCAGGTTGAATCACCGAGTTCGCGACGGTCCCACCATTGTTTAAATTGTTCAGCGATAGGAATCCGTTCAGGTCGGTAATGTTCGAGATATAGCCGTAAAAGAATGCGTCGATTTGGCTGATGCCCACAGAGGTTGCTGGAGCAGTCGGGTTCACCAGGAATGGTCGCAGACTTTCGCCACCACTGAGGTAGCTGGGTCCCAGACCGAGGATGTTGGCATTGTCGAGTTGGCTCGGACTATACCGTCGACCGCTGTTGTAGACGTGGACCGCATTGACCTGCCAGCCACCGAGCAAATGGCCCACGAGACCCTTTTGCGTCTTCGCGAACGGCACATCATAGATCGCATTCAACGAGAAGATGTGCGGCCGATGCAACGCCGAGATACCGCGATCTGCCGCATAATTGAATGGGTTCTGCGGCAGAATCGAGTTCTCAGAGTTAAAGGCGAACACTTCACTCGAGGTATCGATCGTCTTACTGAAAGTATAGGTAGCCCCCATGTTGAGGCTGTGTTTCAGGAAGCGTCCTTGCCATTGCGCCTGCAGGGCATCGTAACGTGACGTAGCCGTGTTCTCGCGATCGGTAATCGCGTTCTGCGGCAGAATGCGACCGTTGCAGGCTGCCTCATTATCCGGCGTCGCGGTGTTGTCTATACACGGAAGCCCCGAGATGCCGGAGGGAATGATTCCCGCGAACGACGGAAAGCTCACCGCCGTAGTCGCGCCATTAACCGTCAGATTGCGAGTAAAGCCGTAGAGACCACCGATGCACGTTGGGGTGGTAGAGTTTCCACCAACAACGCAGGGGGTCGTGGCAATGGGTTTACCGACAGCAGAGGCCGGAACTCCAGCCATGCCGGCGATATAGTTACCCGAGACGCCGACGAACGGATTGCGCAAGACGCTCTGAAACAATCCAACTCCGTGATTGCCAACATAGCGAGCTTCCACCACATTGGTCTTGCCGAACTGTCTTTGGATGCCAAACGACCACTGCTCTGAATACGGCGAGCGGAAGTTCGGGGCCACCGTTGTTTGGCTAAGCCACTTCGGATCCAGTTTGCCAATGGGCAGGATTCCGGCCGTCGTAACGAAGTTTCTTACGTCTGCTCCAAAGATGCTGTTCTGCATCGGCAACAGCGGACTCGTCACAGGCAATTGCGCAGACGTCGCTGCCAACGCGATCGAAAACGGCGACGAATTCGCGATGTTAAGCAGAATGTTGTAAAACGCCGGATCGTAGGCGATGGCAAATCCGCCACGAATAACGCTCGCGTCTTCGCCGAAGAGGCGGTGCATAAATCCGCTCTTAAAGGCCGGCGTGTAAGCAAACCCAAAACGCGGCGCGAAGTTGTTCTTGTCAGCCGGAACCTTCGGCACAATCCGAGCGCTGATTGGCAGCGCCGGGTTGAACAGCGGTTGGGGCCCACTCTCACGGGCGATCG
>CBFHBI010000013.1:0-13125 GCA_965653755.1 uncultured Blastocatellia bacterium | reverse complement strand
AGCCGACGATTGAAAATAGCCCAGCACTTCAGTGCTGGGATCGCGAACACGCCCTCTGTCCAGCCCGCGGAGCGGCGACAGACCTCGGTTGAAACACCGCTCTGACACCGGTCTGTCGCCCGCTTCACGGGCTCCGTGGTTTCTTCTCCGCAATTCCCCAGCACTGAAGTGCTGGGCTATTTTCAATCGTCCGCTTGCGGACGAAATCCAATGCAAGCAAAGACAGCGGCACCGGTACGGGCCGCTGTCCATATGGATCAAATGAACCGACGAACGTTTCTAGACGTCGTAGTACATCGCGAACTCGAGCGGATGCGGCCGCAGTCTCAGCGGCTGAATCTCGCGCTCGCGTTTATACTCGATCCAACGATCGATTAACCGTTGCAAAAACACGTCCCCCTTCAAAAGGAAGTCGTAATCGTTTTCCAACGCTGTTAGCGAAGCATCCAGCGAGCCGGGCAAACTCGGCACGTCCTTCAGTTCCTCAGGCGATAAATCGTAGATGTCCTTATCGAGCGGTTGTCCCGGATCGATTCGATTTTGAATGCCGTCGATTCCTGCCATCAGCATGGCTGCAAACGCGAGATAGGGATTGCAGGATGGATCCGGCGGGCGAAACTCCAGTCGCTTCAATTTCGGATTCGTCGAGAACATGGGGATGCGAATCGCCGCGGACCGATTGCGCGCCGAGTAAGCGAGATTCACCGGCGCTTCGAATCCCGGCACCAGGCGCTTGTAGCTGTTCGTGGTCGGCGCCGCAAAGGCGGCAATCGCCGGAGCGTGTTTCAATAATCCGCCGATGTAATGCAAGGCGGTCTCGGATAATCCAGCGTAGCCGTCGCCGGCAAATAAAGGCTTGTCACCTTTCCACAGCGACTGGTGACAATGCATACCCGAACCATTGTCGCCAAACAAAGGCTTCGGCATGAACGTCGCCGTCTTGCCGTGTTTATGCGCGGTATTCTTGACGACGTATTTGAAGATTTGCAGGTTGTCAGCCGTACCCAACAAGGTCGAGTAACGGAAATCGATTTCGCATTGTCCGGCAGTGGCGACTTCGTGGTGATGACACTCGACGTTGATACCGACGTCGGCGAGGGTCAAGGAAATTTCCGAGCGAAGATCAATCAGCGTATCGACCGGTGCAGTCGGTACATAGCCTTCCTTGGGACGAATGCGATGTCCCAGGTTTGGCCCGGCTTCGTTGGCGCCGCGGCCGGTGTTCCAATGGCCTTCGTCAGAGTCGATGGCATAGCCGGCTTCGCTCTGTTCGTTGTAATAGTTGACGCTGTCGAACACGAAGAACTCAGCTTCGGGGCCAAAGTTCGCCACCTCGGCGATGCCCGTGCTCTTCAGATAGCTTTCGGCGCGAATGGCCGCCGAGCGTGGATCGAAGGCATAACCCTGGCGCGAGATCGGATCGACAGCGTTCGAGACGATGCAAAGCGTCGGGTCGGCCGCGAACGGGTCCATCCAATACCGATTGGCATCCGGCACCAGCAACATGTCTGATTCGTGAATGGCGGCCCAACCGCGAATCGACGAAGCGTCAAAGCCAAATCCGTCTTCGAACGAATCTTCCTTCAGTTCGCTGATCGGAAAAGTCAGGTGCTGCCAGGAGCCGGGCAGATCGGTAAATCGCGTAGAAACAAACTTGGCGCCTTTTTCAGAGGCATACTTCAACACAGTTTTAGCGTTCATTTGATCTCCTGTCGAAAAAAGTGAGTGATGCTGATGACCTTCGCCCCGAAGCGATTTGGTGCGAAGCCTGTTGGCGGAACTTGCAGTTAGCGGAGCGCGAAAACGTCATCTACCGCGCAATCAAAAAACGTGCATTATAATCGCCAGCAGAAATCTGTCAAGATTCAATTCTGAAAAACCATCAGCTTTTTTGACTCAATGAGGATTTCCCGTCACAAAAAAGTGATAGACCGACACCCGCATTTTCTGCTACATTTTGCGACTAAGCGTACCACCCCAAGAATCTCCGCATTTTTGGCCGGAAATCTGTAACCACGCGGGTTTCCGAGGACTTTATGCTAATCAAGGACGCATATCGGGAGACCGCTAGTTGACCACCGCGATCGAACAGACAGTCGAAACCTACGGGATCGAAAACTGGGGCGCAGGATACTTTGACGTAAATCGCAAAGGTAACCTCGTGGTTCGGCCCGCCGAAGGCGATCCCCGTTCGGCCGACGTCAAGGAGATCATCGAGGACCTCTCACGCCGAGGCATTACCGCGCCGGTGCTGCTCCGCTTTCCGCAACTGGTCGCGGCCCAGGTGCGCAAACTACAGCGCGCCTTCAGCAAATCAATTCGCGAGTTCGAGTACCAGGGCGCGCACATGTGCGTCTATCCGATGAAAGTGAACCAGCAACGCGCGGTGGTCGAAGAATATTTGCGCGAAGGCTCGCGTTACGACTTCGGTTTGGAAGCCGGATCGAAAGCTGAGTTGTATGCGGCGATGGCCCTGGAACAATCGCCTGACAGTCTGCTCGTCTTGAATGGCTTCAAGGACCAGGAGTTCATCGAGCTGGCTTTCGCCTGCGCTAAGTCGGGCAAGCGCGTCGTCATCGTGGTTGAGAAGCTCAGCGAGTTGGACCACATTCTGCGCATCGCCGAAACCCACGAAGGCAACCCGCCCATGATTGGGATGCGCGTGAAGCTCTACTCGAAAGGCTCCGGCCGTTGGGAAAAGTCTGGCGGCGAGGCCGCCAAGTTCGGATTGACGACCACCGAACTGCTCGAGGTCATCAATCGTTTGAAAGAGGCCGGCCGCATCGACATGCTGCGCCTGCTCCATTTTCACATTGGCTCGCAGCTTACCGACATCAAGCGCATCAAGAATGCGATGAAAGAGGCCGCGCGCGTCTATGCGAAAGTCCAACAGATGAAAGCGCCGATCGCACTGCTCGCCGTCCGCGGCGGCATGGCGGTCGCTTACGACGGTTCGAAAACGGCGTACGACTCGTCGGCCAATTACACGGCGCAGGAGTTTGCCAACGACGTCATCTACACCATCAAGCAGGTATGCGACGACGAGAACGTGCCGCACCCGACCATCATCCAGGAGTCGGGCCGATTTCTTTCCGCGTATCACGCCATCCTGGTCACCAACGTGCTGGAAGAAATCGAAACCGTCGTCGAAGACATCACGCCGATTGAAATCGATGAAGACGATCCCCAGGTGGTCATCGAACTTGGCGAACTGCGCGAGGCGATCACGATCAAGAATTATCGCGAGTATTACCACGACGCGCTTGAGCACCGCGAAGAATTGTTCACTCTCTTCAACCTCGGCCTGATCTCTTTGGAAGATCGCGCCAAAGGCGAAGTGCTCTTCTGGGATGTTTGCGAACGCGCCGATCGGTACGCGCAACACTCCAAGTACGTGCCGGAAGAGTTTGGCGAGTTGCGCAAGCTGCTCTGCGCGAAATATCTCGCTAATTTTTCCGTCTTCCGATCGGTGCCGGACCATTGGGCTCTGGATCAGTTATTTCCTATCGTTCCCATTCAGAGTTTGAATAAACCGCCCACGGAGTTCACAACCTTATGCGATATCACCTGCGACTCTGACGGCGTGGTCGATAAGTTCGTAGATCTGCACGACGTCAAGCAGGTGCTCGAGCTGCACAAGATCGATCCCGAAGAGCCGTACTATCTCGCCTTCATGCTGGTGGGCGCTTACCAGGAAGTGATGGGCAACAATCACAATCTGTTTGGCGCGCCGAACGAAGCCCAGATTCACATCGACGAAGAAGGCTATCTGATCAAGATAGTAATTCGCGGCACGACTGTCGGTGAGGCGGCGGGCCGGGCGCGATACGAACGCGGACTGCTGCACGATGGCTTTCGGCGGCAAGTGACCCAACGAATCAAAGACGGTGAGTTAAGCGAGGCCGAAGGCGCCGAGCTGGTGAATTTTTACGAATCGCGTTACGACGCCTACACCTACGTCGCAGTTAATGGTAACCGGATGCGGGGTCGGAGGCGTCATGATTACTGATCAATCAAATTTGCCACAGAGGCACAGAGACACTGAGAATTTGCTCAAAAAGTGTGAAGGCGAATTCTTAACTTCGCTCTGTGCCTCCGTGCCTCTGTGGCTCGTTTATTAATAAGGCAGGAACTTTATGGTGACACAGCGAAAACCGAAACCGAGTAAGTACCTAACCATTCCGACGCGACCCGTACAGGTCGATCGCGACCGCTCCGTGGCCGGCCTGCTGGAAAAGATGGAAGGCAGCGGCTTCGGCGGCCGGCAATTGGTCGAGTCGCATCGCATTTGGCTGGACATGCTCGGCGATAACACGACGATTACCATGGCCGCTTCGGGCGCGCTGATTCCCGCCGGCATGCGCCGGCTGCTGGCCTACGTCGTCAAGAACCGCTTCGTCGATGTGCTGGTCCTATCCGGCTCGGTAGTCTTTCACGATCTGCACGAGACGCTCGGCCGTCATCATTTCCAGGCGCACCCGAATATGACTGACGCCGAACTCGAAGCTTCGCAAATCAATCGCATGTGGGACCTGCTCGCCAGCGAAGAGGAGTATCACGAGGCCGAAGAATGGGTGGGCGGATTTGCCAGTCAACTCGATCAGACGCGGCCTTATTCGACGCGCGAGTTTCTGCATTTGCTCGGGCGCGAACTCGCTGAGATTGCCTCTGAAGACGGCATCCTTACCGCAGCTTACAAGTCACGCGTGCCCGTGTTCTGTCCCGGCATCATGGACAGCGGCGTGGCCGTCGGCATCGCCGGCTCGCGATTTGAAAAGAAGAACAACTTTCAATTCGACATCGAACAAGACGTCCTGGATATGGCCCAGGTTGCGATTCGCGCGCGTGTCTCAGGCGTGATTTACATCGGCGGCGGCATCACCAAGAGTTTCATTCGCCAGACCGAAATGTCCGCGAACATCTTTCATCAACAAATCCACGGTCATAAGTACGCAATTCAATTCTCCGCCGACGCGCCGCACCCCGGCGGCCGCTCGAGCGCCGTCTCGTTCGACGAGTCTTTGGTTTACGGCAAGCTGGCCCGCAGCGCCTTTACCGCCTACGTCAACTGCGACGCAACGATCGCGCTGCCTATTATCATCACCGCGTTGTCGCAAACCGCCGCGAAGTACATGAAGGGCCGTCGCCGCCCAAGCTTCACCTTCGGCGTCAAGGATTTGATTATCGACGTGCCGTAGCTCTTGATCAGTCCAGGCGGGACTAAGGAGTTCCGATCTTCCTCAACAAATCCGCGTAGCGCTGGTCCGCGCGCAGACTATCGACTTCCGGTTCGATTTTCAGCAGCAGAACATCCGCGTCGCGCTGTGTGTAGGCGGTCTGCAACCGCGCAAACGCTGCATCGTTCTCTTTCATACAGGCGAACACCGCCGCCAGATGATAAGGTGACTCTTCCTGCTCGCGCTTCGTCAATTTCGTCACCAACGCGTGCGCGGCCGACGTATTTCCGGTGAGCGCATAGATCGACCCGACGGCCGGAATTTGATCGAGCCTGACGCCGGTTAAAATCGCGAATTGCTGAAACTCGTTTAGGGCTTGATCATAATTTCCCTGTTGCTGGAGGGTCTTAGCCAACCAACGGTGGGCCAAAGGAAATTTTGGATCCATTTCGATAACTCGTTTGAATTCCTTTGCGGCATCGTCATATCGGCGAGAATAATAATCCGGGATTCCGGTGGTTAGATTGACGTACAACGAAAGCGGATCGAGCTGACGCGCGCGTTCGAACTCGGCGCGCGCCGGTTCGTACGAGCCCAGCGAAATCAAATACCATCCGTACCATTGGTGTACGGTCGGATAATCCGGATCCAACGCGAGCGCGCGTTTGAATTCCTGCTCCGCGCCGGTCCAATCCCACTCATACCGATGTTTCACGTAGGCCAACGCTGCGTGCGCTTCGGCAAGATTATTGTCGAGTTCTAAAGCACGAAGCGCAGCTGATCGCGCCTTTGGCATGACATCAGCGGGCGAATGATCGAACAACCTTAACGTCGCATACGCATCCGCGAGTCCCGCATAGGCCAGCGCGTAATTCGGATCCTTAAGGATCGCATCCTCAAAATATTCCACTGACTTTGACACCGCTTCGCCCGTTCTCTTGTTCCAGTAGTATCGGCCTTTCACATAATCATCATAAGCGTCGGTGTTTTCGGTGTAATGATGCGAAAGTTGCTGTTTCTGCTGACCCGTCAGCGTCGGCACCAGAGCCGCCGCGACCCGTTCGGAAAGTTGATCCTCGAGCGTGAAAATATCCGTGTACTTCTCATCGAACTTATCCGCCCACAGAGGCGACCCGTCTGAGACGCGCAGCAGTTGGACCGTGACGCGCACGCGGTCGCCAGTCCTTTGCACGCGGCCTTCGAGTATCGAGTTCACCGCCAGCGCGCTGCCGACTTTAACCGGATCTTGGTCGCCATTGGCATATCTGGCAATGGACGCCGTTGGGCGGACCGAAATCTGTCTCAAGACGCTAAGTTTAGTAATCAACGCGTCCGCCATTCCCATTCCCAGATATTCATCAGAGTCGCCCGCAACCAAAGGGCGAAACGGTAAGACCGCAATCGAACCAATCGGGGAGTTGTTCGGATTGACGGAGTAAGCGCTTGCTCTTCGCACCAAACGATAAGTCACAAGGCCGCCAAACGTCACCACGATGACTATCGCCGTAAGAATCAATGCGGCGCGTCGTGGCCTGTTGGCTGTTCTTCCTCGCACCGATTCCATCGGCACCCCAGCAGCAGTGTCCGTCTGAGAATCCGGCACACTCGGGTCGTTAATCTCACCGATAAAGCGATAGCCGACGCCCGGGACTGTCAATATGTATTGCGGCGAATCGCGTTTTTCTCGTAACGC
Source organism: uncultured Blastocatellia bacterium (assembly GCA_965653755.1). Taxonomy (GTDB): domain Bacteria; phylum Acidobacteriota; class Blastocatellia; order Pyrinomonadales; family Pyrinomonadaceae; genus UBA11740. Next base: position 6,255 of record CBFHBI010000013.1, on the reverse strand, counting down.
CTTGCGCAGCGCGGAGATATTTTGCGTGAGGTTGTTCTCTTCAACGGCGACGTCCGGCCAGACCTTTTCAATCAGTTCCCCTTTTTCGACGACGTGCTTGCGGTTTTCGATCAGCGCGAGCAGAGTGTCGAAGGCTTTCGGCGTCAGCGGCACGACGACATTACCGCGCAAAAGCCGGCGCTTCCGAATGTCGATTCGGAATTCGGCGAAGTCATAAAACTTTCGACCCGACTCAAGCATAGCGATTTTTAAGGGGGGAACGCCCGGGAAATGCGGCTTTCACAAAATCTCAGAAGCTTTCACAGCATTTCTAAGGACTATTTGCTGAGACCGAGCGTATTCTCCGCCGACATGAGCAGAAGTTCAAGTCATTTGTGGCGGGCAAGATTCTTGACGGTTCTTGTGCTGGCAATGATCTTCGTCCCCGCGGCGGTGGGGCAGAACTCGCGGACGAAAGCAGCGCGCTCGGCTGCCGCTCACAAATCAGACTATCCAAAAATTCGCGCCGCGATCGCGGCCCTAGAAGCTGCGAAAGCCGAGTTGATGAATTCCCAAAAGAATTTCGGCGGTCGTAAACAAGACGCAATCGATGCGATCAACGATACGTTGAAGCGTCTGCGGCTGGCGCTGCAGTTTGAGAAGTACTGAATAAGGCCAGAAAGGAAAGCGAGCGGAGGCTGAGGAAATGAAAATCAGGATTGTACAAAGATCATTTGGAATGGCAGTGATTCTCATCGCGTTTGTTCTCGTCGTCACGTTCGGCTGGTGCGCTCTGCTCGATCCAGTAGCCGCGCAGAACGTAAATCGAGGCCAGAAGGTGCCCCCGCGAACTCCTCAACAGCCTGAGAAACAGGCGGGCGTGGAAAAGAACGAAGCGGCGAAGATAATCGAAGCCGAAAAAACAAAAGAAAGAATCGATAAGATGGCCCAGAACATCCACAACGAACTTGATGGCCACGTTGTCGGATATTCATTTGTCGTCGGAGACGCGACGTACCAGAAACCAGGCTCCTACGGTCAGGCCCGCACGTCGGCCGACGGCGGGCAACAGGCCTTCATGCCGACAACGAAGGTTACGGTCGCCAGCGTCAGCAAGATGGTGACGGCCATCGCTGCCGTGCGCATACTCAGTAAGAACGGCGTAAGCATTGACGCTGCCATTGGACCTTACCTGCCGACCGATTGGTCGGTAAGCAACTACGTCAAGAATATTAAGTTCAGTCAACTACTGAGCCACACGAGCGGCATCAAAGACTACGGCAACCAGCCGCCCAACGATTACGCTGCGCTAAAGAGTTTCTTCACACAGCCGGTCAACCGAAGGTCAACGACCGTTTGCCAGCCTGCCAGTGTTGTCCAGCCGGCAAACCCGATCAATCCCAACGACCTGACCCCCTGCTACAGCAACTACAACTTCGCCATCTTCCGCGTCCTGCTGCCCAAAGTCGCGGGGTTTGCGAGTGATTCGAATCCGGCGACGCGACCACAGACGCTTGCCGATCAGTACACCAGACTGGTGCAGCAGAACCTCTTTGATCTGGTCGGCCAGCGAGGCGTCGCCTGTAAACCTCCAGCGATGTCGCCGCACGCCTTCGCATATAACTATCCGGGGACGAAGGCCGGATACGATTGGGGCGACGTGTCGCTTATTTGCGGCGCTGCCGGCTGGTATCTCTCGGCCGAAGACATGGGCCGGGTGCTCACCAGCATCAGCTCGAAGGACGGCAGGATATTGTCTGCCACCGCCGCCAACGATGAGACCATGCGTGCGAAAAAGCTTGGTTGGGATATCGATACTAACAGTGAACTCGAAAAGAATGGCGGTTGGAGCGCCGGGTGCGATAGCCACGGCGCCCATTGCGGCAACATCAGCACTACCGTCATCGTTTTCGATCCGGACACGGCAGCCCAGATCATCGGAGTTCTTTTCCTCAACTCTGATATTTCAGGAGGACCAAGTCGTGGCGGAAGCGCAGAGTCCGTGCTTGAGAAAGCGCACAAGAATGCCTTGACGGCGGTGCCATAAAGAGTCGTATCGCTTGTGCTGGAGATTTCAATTGTTGGAAACGATTCAAACTTGAGTGGAGGATGAAATGAACAATCGCAGTCATAAACAAGAAATGTTTAGATGGTCGCTGAGCCGATCCGTCGGCTGGCTTGGGCTAATCTCATTATTTAGCTGCGGGCTGCTCTATCCGACTGCAGCACAAAATAATAATCGGGCCCAGAAGGAGCCACCGCGTAAGCCCGTTGAAACTCAGACGTCCACAGTCAATACCAAGCCTACTGCGGGACAGTTCGTGCCAGGAGAATTAAAGGGGAAGCTCAATTACTATGACGACGAACAGCCGGGCAGTCAGAACTATGGACGACCCGGAACCACGGATCATCTTCGCAAACGCGGTTGCTTTGACGTGGGTGATACGGGCCAGGACATCAATGGAAGCAACTCCGCCGGTTTTGGTCAAACGCCGTCAGAGAGTTGGTCGGTAGCGAAAACGCGTGTAGTGCTCGTGGGATTCAAGATAAAAGGGCCGAAGGGAAACGAGGGAGACGTCGCAATCGCGGCCGGTTGCGACTACGACTTCAAAGACGTGCCGCCCGGCACGTATAAACTGCGAGCCTACATGGACCTGAGCGACTACTCGTGGAACGGTTGGACTGGCGCTCCTTCAAGTTCCAGACTCTACGCGGGGATGCTTAGCTCCTTCATATCCGTCCCGCTTTACAAGTGCGCGAGCAATAAAGACCCGAAATGCGTCGCCAACCCCGACAAGGAAGTGACTATAAAACCCGGCCAAGTCACGACGCTGGATGTCAGCCTGAAAATTTATCCCGTGCAACCACATTAGTGACATCTCGAGCGGGTTGCAGTGAGAGAGGTGACGCCATGATATCTAATGACTCTAACAAACAAGTGCACGTGATCTCGGCCACGGTGCTTATCGTCATACTGACAATAATGGCCGCCGTCTTCAACGAGATCGCGTGCGCTCAGAACGCTAATCGAAACCAAAGCGCACGACCGCAACAAACCGGACCGTCGGTCGCGAGCACCGGCACTCCGCCTTACACCACGTTTTATTACAAGAACGGCGATTTAAATCTCGAAGCCTATTTCTACAAACCCGAAGGCAATGGTCCATTTCCGCTGGTCGTTTACAACCACGGCTCGCGCGCGGGACATGTGCACGAGGAGATTCCGTGGAAAGCGATTGCTGCGATTCTGGTGTCCGAAGGGTATGCGGTGGTGGTCCCCGAGCGAAGGGGCTATGGCAAATCCGATGGACCAACGTTTTCGCAAGAAGTCGGCGGCGACATCGGCGATGGCATGATGAAAAGATTTCATGAGGAGGCGAGCGACGTGATCGCCGCGATCGATTATTTGAAACAGGGCGAGAAGAGTCGGCGCGTGAACGACCTAAGCATCCTCACTGATCGAGATATGATCGACTTCAGCCGTGTGGCAATCATGGGCTGGTCTCATGGTGGCGTCGTCTCGCTGCTTGCGGCTGGCGAACGGCATGAATTCGTTGCGCTCATAGATCAAGCCGGCGGCGCGCTGACCTGGAATCGCAGCCCAACGCTGCAACGCGAACTGCCAAGCGCGGCGCGCAAGATCAATATCCCGGCGCTCTGCATGGATGCAGAGAACGACGCCACCACGAATGCGGCGACAACTGTCGGCGACGCGATCAAAAATTCCGGTCAATGGGAAAAAACCATCATCTATCCGCCGTTTACGCCAGCCAGGAATGATAGTCACGTGGCTCCAGGGCACCTGATTTTCGGTCAGGGAGTTTCAATCTGGCAAAACGATGTGCAGGAGTTTTTGAAAGCTTGGATGAAAACGCCGAAGCGTGTAAGCCGGTAATAATATTTCTGGTCGCTGAAAGGATCGTCCTCATTGGCTTCGCGCCTCGGCGTTCGCTAAACTGCGGCGCATGACTGAATCGCAAACTCTGCCGATGAACTTCGGCGGTATCGCCGAGCAGGAGTTTTCCAGCTTCGACAACGCGCGCATTTTGATTTGGCCCGTCGGCTACGAAGGCACGGTTTCATACGGCGGCGGCACTGGCCGGGGCGCGATGGCGATCATCGACGCGTCGCGGAACATGGAACTTTATGACGATGAGACGGACGCAGAGATTTACCATCTGGGAATTCACACCGTCGCTGAGTCGCCGTCGATCGATCCTCCCGAGGAGATGATGAATTCGCTCTATCGGCGGGCCAAAGAATTGGTTGAGAGCGGAAAGTTCGTGGCGATGATCGGTGGCGAGCATTCCGTCAGCGCGCCAGTCATTCGCGCGCACGCTGAGCAGTACGAGAATATTTCGGTTTTGCAGATCGATGCGCACGCCGATCTGCGCGATACCTACGACGGCACGCCTTTCTCGCACGCCTCGATCATGGCGCGCGTCGTCAAGGACTTGAAGATTCCGGCGGTGCAAGTCGGCATTCGTTCCATCTCAGTCGATGAAGCGCGTGTCATCGATCAACTGCCGACGCGAATCTTCTGGGCCAGGGACATCGTGGGCCGTGATGATTGGTGGGACGACGCGATCGAAGGATTGACCGAGAATGTCTATCTGACGATCGATATCGACGGGCTCGATCCGTCGCTGGTTTCGGCAACCGGGACGCCGGAACCCGGCGGCTTGGGTTGGTATGAAACGATCGGTTTAATTCGTACGCTCGCGCGCAAGCGCAAAGTCGTCGGGATGGACCTCACGGAATACTCGTTTGTAGAAGGTCAGAATGCGTCGGCGTTTCTCTGCGCGAAGTTGATTTATAAGACGCTGGGATTTGTGTTTGAAGGTGAGACGACGAAGGTCAGAGAGAAAGGTATTGAAAATTGAAAAATGCAAAATGCAAATTATCTGTAGGGGCAGGCCTTGTGCCTGCCCGCTTCTTTGCGACAGAGGCGCGCAGGGACGAGCCCTGCCCCTACAGACAGAGGCGGGCAGGGACGAGCCCTGCCCCTACAGTAAGAACACCCACGCAATCTTCATTTTGCTTTGCTCGCAGCCTAAGTGAGTTTCTTTTTATACGCTTCTTTCAATCCGGCCTGCGCCTGGTCATGGGCATCGTAAACATTCGGCCGCGCCAGCACCACTCGATATTGCGCAAGCGCTTCGTTTCGTTTCCCCGCCAAATCCAGCGACCGCGCGGCGTACAGGTGGGCCATCGTCGCCAATCCCTGTTGCGCGCCGGGCGCTGCCGCAGAAGCCATGAACTCCCTGGCCGCGCGTTCATTTTCGCCCGCCGTCATCAACGCCTCGCCATACTTGAAATGAATCAGGTCCATGAAGCGCGCCGAGGTGTCCCGCACAGTCTTGTCATTTATCAATAAATCGAAAGTGGCAAAGGCCTCCTTCTCAGTCTCAGTTATGCCGGTCGAATGATTCGCCTGTCGCTCAAGCGCCGCTTGCGAGACGAGTGCATCGGCGGCTTCGAGCCGGTACAAATAATTCCGCGGATACTTCGCAGCGAGTTCCTTCGCGTACACGGCGGCTTCGCCAAATCGCTTTTCGCGCGTGTACAAAACTATCAAGAGGGTCTTCGCTTCATCGTGAACCCAATTGCCCTCTTTGCTTACGCGTTCAAGGGTCGCCAGACCGCGCTTTTTTGATCCGCGAAAGCCGAACATGCCCGCGGCAATCTTGACCGGCAGTGGCAGCGATCCAACTGTGTAATCGTAAAGCCCAATCGTCATCTCCGCGTCACGGTAATTAGGATCGAGCTTGATTACGTCGCGGTGCTTGTCAACGGCGTCCGATCCGTCCTTCAAGGCCGCGAAGTGACGGCGCTCGACGGCTTCTTCGAACGACGCTTTCAGACCTTCAATTGCGCCCATGAAATAAAGCGCTTCGGCATCTTTGGGATACTGCTTCAACCGCGCCTCGGTTAACACGCGCGCCTGCCGAGTGAGCGTGCGAAACTCATCGACGATCTTCGGATCGACCTTGTCATCGCTGGTCGAATAAAACGTGTCGTCGTCTTCGTAAAGCGACGACTGCAAACGCCGTGTTTGATAAAGCGTCTCAGCCCAAAGCGTATCGGCAAGGAATTGCGGGCCCGCGGGATAGCCCGGAAACGCGGTGGCCATCTCTTTAAAATTCCTGCGGGCGCTCTCGTAGTCGAGATTAAACAGTGCTTCAGATCCGGCGATGCGAAGCGACTCGAATTTCGCACGCTCCGCAGTTGTCAGCCACGTCGTTGGTGAAGTCTGAGCAGCAACGGTCGCAGCTC
>CBFHBI010000012.1:0-13289 GCA_965653755.1 uncultured Blastocatellia bacterium | reverse complement strand
TGTCTCGCGACCTAGGCCCTCCCTCACGGTCGGGCTTCTGACACATTGAATTCAGTCCACGGGCGCTGACTGCGCAGGCGCGTGGCCGAACGTTCGCGTCCCATTATCTCAAACACGTCAAACATCGATGGCCCGACGGCCTGGCCGGTGAGCATTGTGCGCGCAGCGTTGATGAAAAGGCCAGCTTTTAGTGAGGCACTTTCGGCAAAAGCGCGCAGGGCGGCCTCGGCTGTCTCGGCGCTGAACGATTCAAGGGCTTCAATTCGATCGGCGAGTTGCGGCAGCAGTTCTCGCAAACGTGGCTCCTTCAAAATGTTCTTGCGGACTGCGGCTTCGTCAAAATCGAAGTCTGCAGAAAAGTATGCTCGTCCTTGCGACGAAAAATCCTTGAGCGTGAAAAAGCGTTGCCGGATTAAATCGATCGCTTTCGCCAACCATTCGCGCTCGTCATCGTCGTACTCTTCGCGCCAAAGCTTTGCCGCGCGCAATTCGTTCTTGACCATCGGCAACAGTTCGTCGAGGGACATCGTCCGAATATACTCCGCATTCATCCAGAGCGCTTTGTCGTCGGTCCAATGGCGCGGATCGTTTTCATGAAAATTAAAGACCGCGTTTGCCCGGCCAATCGCCTCAAGCGAGAACGCCTGGACCAGTTCATCGCGAGAAAGAATTTCTTTACCTTCCGGCGGCGACCAGCCGAGCAGCGCCAGGAAATTTCGAAACGCTGCCGGCACGAAACCGCGATCGCGATAGGTCGTAAGCGAAACAACCTCGCCGTGCTTTCTTTTCGAAAGCTTGGCCTTGTTGGGCGCAAGTATCAGCGGCAGATGCGCGAACTGCGGCACTGTCGCACCCAACGCCTGGTAAATCAAAATTTGTTTATGCGTGTTCGTCAGATGGTCCTGTCCGCGAATGACGTGCGTGATGCCCATCTCGATGTCATCAAGCACGACCGACAGGTTGTACAGCGGATGACCATCGGAGCGCAACAACACGAGGTCTTCAATCTCTGAGTAAGCGCGCTCCTGGTCGCCATAGACAATGTCGGTAAAGCGCGATGCGCCCTCCCTCGCCACTTTCAAACGGATTGCGAAAGGTTCGCCCGCTGCGGCCCGGGCGTCGGATTCTTCTTTGGAAAGATCGCGAAATGGATTGCTGCGATGATCGATCCCTTCCGCTGCATGGGCACGCGCGCGTTCGGCGATGTCCTGCTTGACGTTGGCATCGGCGCGCTCTTCCTTCGGCGTGAAGTCGCGATAGGCCTTGCCTTCATCGACTAACTTTCGCGCCGCGGCGCGATGCTCGTCAGCGTTCGCCGATTGAAAGACCAAATCCTCATCGTAATCGAGGCCGAGCCACTCGAGTCCTTCAATGATCGACCGCGTTGACGCTTCAGTTGAACGCTGCAGGTCGGTGTCTTCGATGCGCAGCAAAAATTTGCCGCCGACCTTTCGCGCGAACAGCCAATTGAATAAAGCTGAGCGCGCCGCGCCGATGTGCAGATATCCGGTTGGTGATGGAGCAAAACGAACGCGAATGGACATGTCAGTTGTCGGTGGTCAGTTGTCAGTGGTCGGCGTCAGCGCAGTCTCAAATGTCACAGTTACAAAAATAGTCAGCAGCCGGAGCGCCGGATCAGCAACAAAAACAACTGACCACTGACCACTGACTACTGACCACTGAGAATGGCGGAGATGACAGGATTCGAACCTGTGAAGGGCTTTTGACCCTTAACGGTTTAGCAAACCGCCGCCTTCAGCCACTCGGCCACATCTCCGCGACCATTGACGAGAAGTTATTCTAAAGACCGTCACGTCATTGTCAAGGATACGTGTTTCGCGTTTTCGACAGCCGCTGGCAGTTCCGCACGGCGCGCTTGTTGCCAAAGCCCCTCGTTCGCTCTCTCCGCTGTACTAATCGATAGTAGGTCCCTGCCAAATAATGTCACGCCGACCAGGAGGAAACATGTTGTTGATGAATTTTGGAAGACAGTTGATTTGCGCTTTGATTGTGTCGCTGCTGATCCCGGCTCCGTTCGCGAGTCGCATCGCATTCGCGGATGGCGACAATGAATTCGAATTCACCGGAAATATCTCAGCCCTGCCGAACACGACGGACTTCGTGGGTGACTGGACGGTCGGGGGCCGTACAGTGCATGTGACAACTAATACGAAAATCGAACGCGATGGCGGCGACCCGGCGGTGGGAAAAGCAGCCGAGGTCGAAGGCATTCTCAACAATGATGGCAGCGTCACCGCCACGGACATCGAGATCGAGCCTCCGGCCAGCGCTCAAAACTTCGAATTTCAGGGTCGAGTAGATCAACTGCCGGCAACCACCGGTTTCATTGGGGACTGGACCGTGAGCGGGTTCGTCGTTCACGTCACTTCGTCGACTACGATCGATCAAATGCAGAAGGCGGTCGCGGTTGGCGTCTTCGTCAGAGTCCTGGGGACGTTTCGCTCGGACGGCACCATTGATGCGATCAGAATTCAAACCGAAAAAACTGAACGCCCGCCGTTCTTTCAATTCACGGGAACGGTTCAGAGTCTGCCCAACACCTCCGGATTAATCGGCGATTGGACCGTCAGCGGCCGCACCGTGCACGTGACCTCAATGACAAAGCTTGAAGGTGAACCTATCACTGTCGGAACAGTGGTCATGGTGAAAGGCTTCGTGCGAACAGACGGATCGATCGACGCGATCAAGATCGAGCCGGCGGAGACTGAGACGAATGCCTTTAATTTCATCGGCACGATCACAAATTTGCCTAACACCGCCGGGTTCATTGGCGATTGGACGGTTGACGGGCGCATCGTTCACGTAACTTCAACCACGCAGATTCAGCAGGAAGAAGGACTCTTGGCGATCGGGGCCGTGGTGGAAGTGACCGGCATAGTGCGTAGCGATGGGTCCATCGACGCGACTCGTATCGAAGTCGAAGAGAGCGCCGGCAGCAACCAAAACGCGCCGCGCGTCGAAATCGAAGGGGCCGTTCAGCAATTGCCCAACACCAACGGATTGATCGGCGAGTGGGTCATCAACGGCCGGACAATTCACGTCACTTCGTTAACGCAGATTCGACCGAGCGCGAGCGCCATTACGGTGGGCACTTTCGTCGAGGTTGAAGGGTTTCTGCGTCCCGACAATTCAATCGACGCGGTCAGTGTGGACGTCGAGAATGTTCAGAATCAAACACCCAGGTTCGTCTTGATTGGGCTAATCGATACTTTGCCGGCGACGAATAATTTCATCGGCGATTGGGTGGTTGGCGGCCGCACGATTCACGTCGGCAGTTCGACGCAGATTGTGCCGAACAATCGTCCCATCGTCGTGGGCGCGCTGGTGAGGATCACGGGCACAACCCGAAGCGACGGAACGGTTGACGCGCAACAGATCATCGTCAAGCGAAACGACGATGTCGGACGAATGCTCAATTTCTTTGAGTTCTTCGGCACGGTGGAGGGTGAGCCTTCAGCTGGGCCAACCGGTGATTGGCGCATCAGCGGCCTGACGATTCATGTGTCGTCCACGACGCGCTTCTCGCCGCGGAACGTCGTGCCGGTTGTTGGTTCGCGCGTGAAAGTTGTCGGACGATTGTTGGCCGACGGATCTCTAGTGGCCGATTCGATCGTGCTTCAAGGAGACGTTGACGATTCGCGCGATTTTGTCCGCGAACATTTTGAAGACTTTCTCGGTCGCGATCCGGACGACTCGGGATTTGGCTTCTGGACTCACAACATCGATCAGTGCGGCAGTGACGATAGCTGCCGGCGCGTCATGCGCGTGAACACCAGCGGTGCTTTCTTCCTTTCGATCGAATTTCAGCAGACCGGATTTCTGCTCGAGAGACTTTTCGTGGCCAGTTTCGGCAGGCTGCCGCGCTTTACTGAATTCGTGCCTGATGAAAAGACGATCAGCCAGGGAGTGATCGTCGGACAGCCCGGATGGCAGCAACAGCTCGAGTCCAACACGCAGGCCTTCTTTGACGATTGGGTGCGTCATCCGGCGTTCGTGGCGGCGTTTGGATCGCTGACTAACGCGCAGTTCGTAGATGCTCTGCTCAGGAACGCGAACTTCAATTTGTCCACCGCGGATCGCCAGACACTGATCGATGGATTGAACAACGGGACGTTGACCCGCGCGCAAGTGCTGCGACAGATTGTTAACAACCCAACGTTCATCGCCCAGGAGACGAACCGCGCATTTGTGTTAATGCAATACTTCGGTTATCTACGGCGCGATCCCGACGACGCGCCCGACGGTGACATGAGCGGCTTCAATTTCTGGCTCAACAAATTGAACCAGTTTCACGGGAGCTTTCAGGACGCGGAAATGGTTCGGGCCTTTATCGAGTCGAACGAGTTCCGACGTCGTTTTGGAAAGTAGTGGTGTCTGCATCGCCGGCGTTATGGTTTCAGCCGGATTTCGACTGCGCGTCGCTGGGCCGGTGTCGATGACATCGGCTCGCAGTCGACTTGAAAGACGTGGTTGATCCTTTTACGCTCCAAATTGCTATCAAACGTTGGGCTAGCGTTTCCAGTTGTCCGTTAGGAACACCCAGCGCTTGTTCGAACCGACGATGTTGAAATCGGTGTCGGTCTTCCAATCACGTTTTGATTCGGCGCCGGTGGTAACGCGGACTGTACTCGGTAATGAGAGAGTCGTCGGTAAAGTTGGCGGAATAATAATTGGCACCGTAGTAGGAAGATCCACTAGATAACCTGCGAGAGTAATACTCGCCGTTACTGTTGCTTGATTGGAGCCGCTACGGTTAAAGGACATAGAGAAATCTGTCGAGGGCATCCCGCATTGACTGGTGGTACGATCAGCGTAGATCCGGCGTGTGAGATCAATGTTGTAGATGGTAAGTTTGACCCCGAAATCTTCTTCCTTGATTGGTGTTGGTAGGGTTAAGACATGATTGACATCGCAACTAGATGCTGCTGTTACCGCAACATGAAGCATCATGGATGTTAGCGTCTGACCGCCAGAAACGATAGCCTGACCGGTTACCCGCTCTATCACAAAACGCTTCCCGCTAGGAATTCTAGGCGAGAAGCTATTAATGAAGAATACCTGTGATTCTGGGGACAGTGTAATGGCTCCTGTAAATCCATGCGTAGCGAACGAACCCAAGGCCGTGTCGCTCTGAACTACCTGCTGAGATACCTGAGCTTGCGTATTCACTACGAACATTCCCATTGTCGCGAGACTGAGAACAACTAACCTAAGCGCACTCACTAATCTTTTGATCGTAATCATTTTGAATTCTCCTTCTCTTTAGGTTTCCGTCGGACTTCCAACTCTCTGACCCGGTTTGTCGATGAAGCTTGTTCTTCCGGTTTGGTCAGCGATTTTCAACTCAGGGTTTTCGTCTTTCTGAGCAGCTTCTCGTAATTCTCTCGGCAGGTAATCGTCTTGGGGTGCTCCAGGCCGAGCGATCTTTCGAAAATGGCCAGCGCTCGCTGACAAAACCTCCGGGCCGCATCGTATCGTCGTTGCGACTTACAAAGGACTGCCAGATTGTTGAGGGTCATCGCCACGTCCGGATGTTCAGCCCCCAGCAGCTTCTCCTTGATTGCCAAAGCACGTAGGTATAGCGGCTCGGCTTCGTTTGCGCGCCCCGTGGCAAAGTAAAGCGCTGCGAGATTGTTTAGATTGATGGCTACGTCATAGTTGTTCTCGCCATAAGTTCGCTCAAACACCGCAAGCGCTCTCGCATAAAGTTGCTCAGCCTCAGCGTACTTGGCTTGACCATCGAGTATTGCCGCGAGAGCTGCGATGTCAGCGGCGGTATCGGGATGGTTTGGGCCGAGGGCGCGTTCACGAATCTCGACAGCCCGACGCGCGAATGGCTCGCCGTCAGAGTAATGACCGCGCGCGTGAGCAAGGCCGCCAAGATTGTGATAGAGACTTGCCCGCAACGAATACAGCGGCTCTGGGTGTTGGTCGAGAATTCCTAGCGCGCGGCGATAAGCAGCCTCGCCTTCGTCAAATCGCGCCGCGTATTTGTCAATCATTCCGATTTGATTTAGCACGGTGGCCGTGGTTATCGAGTTAGCACCAAAGGCTTTCTCAGATAGAGCCAAAGCATCCTGGAGCAAGGGAACGGCCTCGTCGTATCTTCCGGCAGAACGAAATTGAGCTGCCTGGTCAATCAATGCGCGTACTTGCAACTCTGCGGATGTCGGTGAGATAGCGTCTGTTCGCGCGACACGTGGGCTGGCTTCACGCAAGGTGGGTAGAACGAGCGCGACCGTTGCTATCGCGCCCGCGATGATTAGCTTGAGTTGCCAATGTCTGGTGACCACGCTGCCTCTATGATTGATGGTCCAATTGAACTCTTGATTATTTCCGCGACTGGTCACGAACCAACGTCTCGTTGTGGTTAAAGCCAGTTCCGGCTTGGGCCACTCCCGGCATCACAAAGCTTGTCTGCAACGTCGTGTTGTCGATTACTTCCGACGTTGCGAAGCAAGGATCTGGCGCGTCGCCAGGGGGTGGATTTCCCAGAACACGCACAAAGGGCCGCAGTTGCTGCCGTGCTGGTCCAACTGAAACGGCTGCGTCTGTTGAATACGGAACGACTGTCGAAGGCCCGCCGAACATGTCGCCATTGAGATCGAGAAAGGCTGACTCACCTGATTGCAGAGAGACTTCGCTCTGGATAGCGTGGCCGTCGCTATTAGTGAATGGCCTGCCGCTGTCATCGCGGAACGAGAGCACTGCACGGCAAGTAACGGGCGGTATCTGCGCACTCGACGGGACGGAAAGGTTTACGATGTTGACGCGGATGGTCTGTCCGCGCGTGATGCCGACCATGCCGAAGCCAGGTTGAGTCGCTACGGTCGGCGGCATCGGATTGGCGCGTACGCGGCGTCCTTCCCAGATGGCGCACGTTGCGAAAAGCGCAATTAAAGCGATTGAGATTGAAACTTTGGTAAAGAGATTTCGTGTTTTCATGTTTGGCCTCCCTTGTCTTCTTCGACAGACTTGAGTCTCTGTGGTTCTTTGTGTGCTCTCCCTGCCTTTGTGCTAATTAGGGTTCATCTCAACGACGTGTCAGACATTGTCGCGAACACGTCACCGAAGCTAATTTTTGGTCAGGCGTTACTGGCCCTGCCATGGCAATGGACATGACGTTAGCCTGATCGCGTTTGGCGTGGCAGAGCATGTTCATGCGTTTTTCAACGCAGGAGTAAATCGAGCCGGAGAGGATGAGCACAGAGCTCTTGCGCGCAGAACATAGAGAGTCGCTGCGTTCTTATCTGACAAACTTGTCGTCGCGAGTTTGTTAACCAATGAGTCGATGCCGCAGCGCTTTGGTCACGGCGGCGGACTTGCTGTGGACGTGAAGTTTTTCGTAGATGCTGCGGATGTAGTTGCGCACGGTGTTGACGCTAATGTTGAGCCGCTCTGCCGCCGCATTATAGCTGTAACCTTCCGCCAGCAGAGTGAGCAGGCGTATCTCCTGAGGCGTCAAGTTCTGATCCAGTTTCTCCGGCGGACCGCCTTTTTGAAAGAGCGTTACCACTTTGCGGGCGATCTCCGGGGACATCGGCGAGCCGCCGTCGTGGGCTTCGCGAATCGCCTCTAACAGCTTTGCCGGCGGCGTTTTCTTCAACAGATATCCGCAGGCGCCGTTGCAGATTGACTCGAAGACCTTGTCCTGGTCGGCGTAGATGGTGAGCATCAGAATCTGCAACTTCGGAAACTTCTCGCGGAAGACGCGGACTCCTTCCGAGCCCAACATGCCCGGCAGGTGAATGTCCAGCAGCATGACATCCGGCCTTTGGCCGGCGAGCCGGCGCAGCGCTTCCTCAACCGAGTAAAACGTGCCGACGCAGCGGTACCCAGGCGTGCCGCTGATGATCAGGCCCAACCCATCGCGCGTCATGCGATCGTCTTCGACGACCGCCACATTAATTGACTCGTCTGTTGGCATGAATGTTTGGGGACCGATCGGATGCTACATCGCTTAACGTCAGTCCGTCAGAGCATATTCATGCTCTACTTGATTGGAAACTCCACTATGAGATTCGTTCCTGCGCCCGGCGCCGTCACAATCTGGCGTCGCCCGTGCAATTCGGTGGTGCGCGCTCGTATATTGTTCAGGCCGTGTCCGCCACGTCCGTCCGTTTCAACTGGCGGTGAAGGATCATCGAACCCCTTTCCGTCGTCACGTATTTCTGCCTTGAGTTGACTGCCGGCGACTGAGATGCTGAGCCGCACAGACCTACATTCGGCGTGGCGCACGATATTGTTAATTGCCTCTTTGAAGATTAAGAGCAGGTGCCGGCGATGTTCAGCATCAAGTTTTATCTTGTCGGCTTCCGGAGAGACCTCGAATTCCCACTTAATGCCGCGCGCTTCCAGCACCTCAGACGCGAACTGTCGAATGCGCAGCACCACATCGTTCAGAGTGTCACGGCGAGGGTCGATGGCCCAGACAATATCACTCATGGAATCAACTGACTCGCGTGCCGACTCGGCTATGTCAGTCAATATGCGCGTGGCCTGGCCGTTGCCGTCACGCGACTGTTGCTTCAACACCTCGCTCATGATGGCCACCCGCGATAGGCTGGCGCCGATGTCATCGTGCAAGTCAGCAGCAATGCGCGTCCTGACGCGCTCGAGTTCTAACAGGTGAGCAAAACGATAACGATAGCCAGCGTAGATTGTGAGGCCAACTATGATTGAGGCAATCGTAATAAACCACCACCGCCGCCAAATCGGCGGGAGGATTCTGAAGCTCACGCTAGCGGGTGTCGTACTCACGATCCCGTCTGCATTCACCGCGCGCACCAGAAGGCGGTAAGCGCCCGGAGGAACGTTCGCGTAATTGACCGTGCGTTGTTCGCTGAGCGGGCTCCAGTCGTCATCTGAGCCCTCGAGTTTGTATTGATAACGCAGCGAAGCCGCATGAGCAATGCTCAAACTGAAAAAGTCTATTTGCAGATCATTTTGGCTGGGCGCGAATTCGAGACCTGATACAACAGAACTCCCAAACGCCGAAAGAGTTTGGCTCACTCCTGAGACCCGGAGACCACTGATGGAGATTGACGGCGCGGTCACAGCGCGGTCGGGTTGCGGATCAAGGCGAGACAATCCGTTGAAAGTCCCGAACCAAAGCTCGCCCTGTCGATCGCGGAAGGCAGATCTGACGAAATCCGCCGCCAGGCCGTCGGCAACAGTGTAATGAGTGAACTTACCAGTCTCAGGAACCAGCCGATCGACACCTCGCACTGTGCCAACGTAGATCCGTCCGGATGTATCCTCGGTGAGACAGCGCACCGCTTTGGTCGAGAGGCCTTCGTTGGTCGAATAGTTTATAAACTGCGGATTCGCCGCGTTGGGATCTTCAACTCGAAACAATCCTGACGCAGCCGATGCGATCCACAAGCGGCCAGACCGATCGACCAGTAACGCAGTGTTGGGCCCGTCGGCAACGGAGAAAACCGTGAAGTGTCCGGCGGCATAACGAGCGACACCTCCCTGATAAAAACCGAACCACAGATTCCCGGATTTGTCCTCCGCAAACGATGACGCGGCTTTCGCGTTCGGCAATCCATCTTGTTCAGTGAAGGTGTGAAACGTTTCAGTCGCGCGATCCCAGCGGGTCAATCCGTCAGTAGAAAGGGAGTCCGCGGGAAGGCCCCGCGTGCTGATCCAGAGATCACCGCGCGAGTCTTCGAACATACAGTAGAGATTGTTGCTCTTGAGGCCGTTGCGTTCCGTGTAAAGCGCGGTCGGCTTTCGGCTGGCTAACTCTTCAATTCGATTGATGTGCGCAAAACGATAGAGTCCTTGTCTGTTAACCAAAAACCACCAATCGCCCGTGTGGTCGACAAAGGCTACCGAGGATGTCCAACTATGCACCGCGTCGGCTGGAATATTCGGCCGCACCGCTTTGAATCTCCGATCGTCGAACCGATTGATGGACCAATTGGTGCCCACCGCGTCGACGGCGCCACCGGGTTCTTCCACAATCGATTCGATCGCGGCATTGCCAAGTCCGTCCGCGCGATCGAAAGATTTGATTCCACCAACCGAAACTTTCAGCGGGCCGCTAATGCTCGCCGCCCATAAGTCGCCATCAGAGTCTTCCGCAAAAGGACCGATCTGAACATCGACTAGTCCGTGCACCGACGTATAAGGTTGAAAATACTCGCCGTCGAAGACCGCCAGTACAAAGCCAATGCCGACGTAGACTCTTCCGTTCGGTGCTAGGTTAAGACCAACGACGCGCGCATCCTGACCGACTTGTGGCGCAGTGGTCGCGCTCGCGGCATCGGTAAGGTCAAGGGTTTCGCCCGGATTCTCCGGCAAGATTCGTCGGGCCGAAGGATTAGGCTTGCGAGGATTCAGCGGGACAGAGCGGAAAGCCGAGCTAGTCGCCAGGGATTCGATCGGCTCGGGCTTCAGAACATAGAGTCCTGCTTGAGACCCGATCCAAACTCGTTGATCATGATCGACGATCAGCTGTTTAATCGTGTCAGACCATGATCGGGGCGGTCCGCTATAGCGCTGAATGCGACCATCGGGCATTTTTCGCAACAATCCATTACTTGTTCCCAACCAGAGGCTACCGTCCAAGCTTTCCGTGATCGCATACACCATAAAGTTGGGCTTGAGGGCTTCAGGAAGATTCAGGGATATCGATTCATGCTCAACTCGACCACTGCGGTCTTTGATCAGAAAGAGGCCGTTGGCGCCCAACCAGAGGTTGCCGTGTGCGTCTTCGTAGAAGGTGTTTGCCTTATCGCCGCCGACTAGTTCGGCGTGGATCACAAGGCGGCCGTCATCACTTGTCGTACCCGTTTGACGAGAACCACCAGATGCATTTTCATGACCGGGATCGAAACGATAGAAGCCTCCGCCGTCAAGTGCAATCCAGAACACGCCGCGCGAGTCTTCAAACATGTAACTGACGTAAGCAGCGACCGGGTCGTCGTTGATTTTGTAGTTTGTGAAGCCATAACCATCAAAGCGGCTGATCCCATCGCGCGTGCAAAACCAGATGAATCCGCGCGAGTCGCGCATCACATAATTGATTGCGCTGCTCCAGAGGCCATCGGCCGTCGTGTAGAGTTTTACCGGCAGGTGTTCGGCTTTTATTGCCACCGCCGCAATGAAAAAAATCATTAGCAGTCGCAAATGCCGCGATGAGTGGCGCCCGCGCAGGTTAGAGGAAAACATAGAGCGTGCCTCTGCTGAGAATCCAGCGTGCTTTTTGTCGGGGCGCTCATGCTATTTAGTAATCGGTGAGATGTAAAGGTTTTGCCGTCGGACGCGCGCTTCAGTCTATTCCAATCCTATCGCTTCTCCGCTCCAGCAGAATTGTATCGCGCCAGACGTCTCTCATTTTTCCGATGCGCTCGCGGCGTCCGACTTCGCGGAAACCGCAGGCGAGATGCACGGTAATGCTGGGGACGTTTTCCGGAAATATCGAAGCCTGCAAAGTCCAAATTCCGTTTCGCTCCGATTCTTCAACCAGGGCAGTGAGTAGCTGCCGACCGATACCTGCGCCACGGTTTGCGGCCGCCACATAGACGCTGACTTCGGCGACGCCGGAATATACCTGACGCTTGGACACCGGAGATAGCGCGGCCCAACCAACAATCGTGTCAACCTCCCGCGCGACCAATCGGGCAAAGGAAAGATGTGTGGCATCCCATTGTTCGAACGTGGGCGCGGCGGTCTCGAAACTGGCCTGGCCGGTCGCGAGGCCGTCGAGATAGATCGCCTTGACTGGCTTCCAATCCTCCGAGCGCATTTCTTCAATGACTAGCTGGTTCATTCCGGCAATTATATGTTGACGTCGGTCGCTAGGCGTTGTAAACTACTTTGCATGACAAAGCCACTAGGGTTGGAGATGCAGATTTACGCGGTCTCGCGTTACAATCAGCCCCGATGAGCCTGCTGGAAAATATTAACTCGCCGCAAGATCTGCGCCGCTTGCAACTTGATGAATTGCAAGGCGTCGCCGACGAAGTTCGCCAATACATTCTCGAGACGATGTCGCGCGTCGGTGGGCACACCGGCGCGTCGCTGGGCGCCGTGGAACTCGCGGTGGCTTTGCATTACGCCTTTGAGACGCCGCACGACCGGTTGGTTTGGGACGTGGGCCATCAGGCTTACGCCCACAAGATCCTTACCGGCCGGCGCGAGCAGCTGCCGACCGTGAAGCAATACGGGGGCATCAGCGGTTTTCTCCGCCGCGACGAATCTGAATACGACGCCTTCGGCGCCGGCCACGCGTCAACTTCGCTTTCGGCCGCTCTGGGGATGGCCATCGCGCGCGATCGAAAGAAGGAAGATCACCACGTTGTTGCTTTGATTGGCGATGCTTCGCTCGCCGGCGGCATGGCGATGGAAGCAGTCAATCAGGCCGGCCACTTGAAGACGCGTCTGATCGTGGTGCTGAACGACAACGAGATGTCGATTGCGCCGGCTGTTGGCGCGCTGACCGGCTATTTGAATCGCATTCGCGAGGCCCACGGCTATCATCGCTTCAAAGATGAAGTGGAAGAGAAGCTGTTGTCGATTCCGTCAGTAGGCTCGCGACTGCATCACGCGGCCAAGACGATGAAAGATGCCATCGCCGCGGCGGTGTTGCCCGGCGCGCTGGTGAATGAACTCGGCTTCAAATACATCGGTTACGTTGACGGGCACAACGTGCGCGCGCTGGTCGCCGCCTTGCGCGAGGCCCAGCAGATTAAAGATCGCCCGGTGATCGTGCACGCGCTCACAACCAAAGGTAAAGGCCATCCAGCGGCGGAAGAGGATTATTACAAGTGGCACGCGACCGGGCCTTTCGATCTAAAGACCGGCAAGCCGATCAAATCGCCAGCGAAAGCTCCGACCTATACGAAAGTATTCGGCGAAGCGTTGTGCGAACTGATGGCGAAGGACGAAAAGATCGTCGCCCTAACCGCCGCCATGCCGGATGGCACCGGCATCTGCGATGCGCTCGAGAAGTTTCCTGAACGCTCCTTCGATGTCGGCATCGCCGAACAGCACTGTGTGACTTTCGCCGCCGGGTTATCGACTGAGGGCCTGAAACCGGTGTGTGCGATTTACTCGACGTTTCTGCAGCGCGCCTTCGATCAGGTTGTTCACGACGTCTGCATTCAAAATCTCAACGTCAAGTTTTGCCTCGATCGCGGAGGCATCGCCGGCGGCGATGGACCGACGCATCATGGGTTGCTCGATATCGCTTACCTGCGCGGCGTGCCCAACATTGTGTTGATGGCGCCGAAGGACGAAGGCGACTTGCGCGATAT
>CBFHBI010000011.1:0-13337 GCA_965653755.1 uncultured Blastocatellia bacterium | reverse complement strand
GAAATCGCGCGAGCAATTCGAGATCAGAACGCACAAGCGCCTGATGGACATTCTCGATCCGACGCCGCAGACGGTTGATGCGTTGATGAAGCTGGATCTGCCGGCGGGTGTAGACGTGGAGATTAAGGCGTTCGGTAAGCAGTAAGAACGTGTCAGAAGCCCGCGCGTCAGCAAGGGCAACTTGCCCTCCCTTACGGTCGGGCTTCTGACACGAATCGAAAATCATGATTAACGGAATCATCGGCAAGAAGGTTGGAATGACGCAGTTGTTTGCGGCAGATGGCACGGTCACTCCGGTGACGGTCATCAAAGCCGGACCATGCGTCGTGGTGCAGAAGAAAACCGCGGGTGGTAAAGATGGTTATGACGCGGTGCAGCTTGGGCTGGTCGAAGATCGCCCGATCAAACTTAAGAACGTGAATAAGCCGATGCGCGGCCATTTTGAGAAGACCGGCAACGGGATTCCGCCGACGCGAATCTTGAAAGAGTTTCGCTTGAATGCTTCGGACGACAGCACGAATGTCGGTGACAAGATTCTCGTGGATCAGTTTGCCGATGGAGACATTGTCGACGTCGTCGGTAAATCAAAGGGTCGCGGGTTTGCGGGAACGGTGAAACGTCACAATTTTAATCGCGGTCCTGAATCGCATGGTTCGATGAACGTGCGCGCGCCCGGCTCGATCGGCGCTTCGGCATTTCCCTCGCGCGTCATTAAGGGGAATCGATCATCGGGTCACATGGGCGATGTGCGCGTGACCGTGAAGCGGCTAACTGTCGCTCGGGTCGATGCCGAGAACAATTTGTTGATGATTCGCGGCGCGGTGCCGGGTGCGAACGGAAGCGTGGTCGTCGTCAAGAAGGCGGCGCGGCAAGGTAAGAAGTAGTTTAAGAAATAGTGACTCCTATGTTTCAAATGGAGGTTCCGTTATGCCAACAGCGAAAGTTCTAGACCTCACCAGCAAAGAAGTCGGTGAGATCGAACTCCCCGAAACGGTGTTCGGCGTACCACTTAACGAGCCGCTGATTCACGAAGCTGTGCGCAGCTTTCTGGCGAACCGACGCGCTGGAACTTCGGCGACGAAAACGCGCGGAGATGTTTCCGGCGCGGGCCGCAAGCTATGGAAGCAGAAAGGCACGGGCCGCGCGCGCAACGCCAGTTTGCGTTCACCGCTTTGGAAGGGCGGCGGCAACGTGCATGGGCCACAGCCGCGCGACTGGTCCTATAACTTGCCGAAGAAGATGCGCAAGCGCGCGATGTGCTCGGCGATTTCCGAGCGGCTGCGTGAAGGCAATCTGGTGGTGGTGAGCGAATGGTCGCTGGAACATCCGAAGACGAAAGAGTTCCTCGGCACCCTCGGCGCCTTAAAGTTGAGCGGCAAGACTTTGATTGTTGATTCGCTCAAGAACACTAAGCTGATGCTGGCGTCGCGCAACGTGCAGACGGCGAAAGTGGTGAATAGTTATGGCGTGAACATCTACGACCTGGTGAATCATCAGAAAGTCGTGCTGACGCCGAAGACGGTCGAAGAGCTGATTGGGATTTTGCAGCCACGCGCGAAGGACGACGAAGAGGCCGAGTATCAGGCGCGTCGCGAAGGCCGCGACGGCGGACAGGGACGGCGGATGCCGGGAAATAGAGGAGCGGCAGCGTAGCAATGCGAACCGTTTGGGACATTATCAAATCGCCGGTGATTACGGAGAAGGCTCTGGTCGCCAAGGAAGAGACACAGGATCGGCGTCAGCTCTTGACGTTTCGCGTGGTCCGGCGGGCGACCAAGCCCGAGATCAAGAACGCGGTCGAGACGATCTTCCAGGTGAAGGTCGATTCGGTGCGGACGGCCCATTACCTCGGCAAGATGGCGCGGCGTGGACGCACCGAAGGGCGCAAGCCTTCCTGGAAGAAAGCGTTTGTGACTTTGAAGCATGGCGAGAAGCCGGTTGATTACGGCGAAGCCGTTTAAGTTTCGGGTTTCGAGTTTTGGGTTTCGAGTTAAATCGAACTCAAAACTCGAAACTCAAAACTCGAAACTGACGAAGTTATGGGAATTAAGAAACTAACACCGACATCGCCGGCACGGCGCTATCAGACTTATCTGACGCGCGACGAGCTGACTGTGGGCGCGATTCCGGAGAAGTCTCTGCTCGAGCCGAAAAAGCGCATCTCGGGACGCAATAACGATGGACGCATCACGGTGCGTCGTCGCGGCGGCGGCCATAAGCGGTTTTATCGCATCGTCGATTTCAAGCGCGACAAAGACGGCGTGCCGGGACGCGTGACGCAGATCGAGTACGATCCGAACCGCTCGTCGAACATTGCGCTGGTAACTTATCTCGATGGCGAGAAACGTTACATCATCGCTCCGGTTGGCTTGGAAGTTGGCAAGACCATCGCCAGCGGCGAGGACGCTGACATTCTGCCGGGCAACACTTTGCCGATTCGGAATATTCCTTTGGGCACGCAGATTCACAACATCGAATTGCGTCCCGGTAAGGGTGGGCAAATGGCGCGCGCGGCCGGGTCGTTTGCACAGTTGCTCGCGAAAGAAGGCGCGTATGCGCAGTTACGCATGCCTTCAGGTGAAGTGCGCCGCGTGCCGGTTGAGTGTCGCGCGACGGTGGGCCAGGTTGGCAACGTCGAGCACGAAAATATTTCGCTGGGTAAAGCCGGTCGATCGCGTTGGAAAGGAATTCGTCCGCACGTGCGCGGTGTCGCGATGAATCACGTGGACCATCCGCACGGTGGTGGTGAAGGCAAAACTTCCGGCGGCCGCAATCCGGTAACGCCTTGGGGCCAGCCGACCCGCGGTTACAAAACGCGCAAGAACAAGCGCACGAAGAAGATGATCGTTAGAGATCGGAGAGTGAAATGATTGCCGATTTTTGATTGCCGATTGCCGATTGGCTCTTTGGTCATGAGGCTTTTCAAATCGGCAATTGGCAATTGGCAATCGACAATGTGACTTATGCCACGTTCAGTAAAAAAAGGTCCTTGGATCGATAAGGGAATTCGGAAGATGGTTGAGCGCGTGCGCTCGGGCGGTCAGCGTCCGCAGGTGATCAAGACCTGGTCACGGCGTTCGACGATTACCCCTGACATGGTTGGTCTGACGTTCGGCGTGCACAACGGCAAGCGCCACATTCCGATCTATGTGACTGAGAACATGGTTGGACACAAGCTTGGCGAATTTGCGCCGACGCGCACGTTCAAGGGCCATTCGGGGACGAAGGCTGAGAAGACGGCGAAGGTAGCGCCTGCAGCGGCAGCGCCGGCGCCGACAGCGGGATAGGACGTATAGGTCATATGGGTCCTATGCGACCTATTTGGTAAAGCTATGGAAGCAAGAGCGAGTGCAAAATTTCTTCGCGGGTCGGCGCAGAAGGCGCGGCTGGTCGTTGACATGATTCGCGGCAAGAACGTCAACCACGCGTTGGCGATCCTGCGTTACTCGAACAAGCGCGCGGCGCTGGGCATCGAGAAGTGCGTGAAGTCGGCGATCGCGAACGCGAACGAAGCAGCGGAGAAAGCGAACGTTTCGGTCGATCCGGACGATCTCTGGTTGAAGGCTGCGTACGTCGATCAGGGACCGACGAAAAATCGTCGTCGCATGAGACCTGCACCCCAGGGACGAGCGTATCGCGAGCGCAGGCATTTCTGTCACGTGACGATCCTGGTCTCGAGCGACAGTAAGGACGCGCAGAAGACGGACGGCAAGGCTGCGGAGGTGAAACCGGCGGCGAGCAAGCGCGCGAAGCGTGGGGGTGCGGCAGCGGCGCCGAGAATGAAGCGTACGGCGAAACCTGAAGCGGCGGCGAGTCCGGAAGTGAGTGAAGCGCCTGAGAAGAAGGCGGCGTCAAAAAAGAGCGGAGCGAAAAAGGCTGCGTCAAAGTTGGGCGCCGCGCTTAAACGAAAGAAGAAGGAAGAATAGCGGTTGAGAATCGCGAATTTGAAATTTCAGATTTGAGATTCCAAGTTCCAGATTCCAGATTCCAGAACGGAGTAAAGTTTGGGCCAAAAAGTTCATCCATACGGCTTTCGCCTCGGCTACAACAAGGACTGGCATTCGCATTGGTTTGCGAAGCGGCAGTTTGGCGATTTTCTGATCGAAGACCTGAAGCTGAAGGCGGATCTGAAAAAGCGCTTCGCGGGCGCGGGCGTGTCGCACGTCGATGTCGAGCGCGCGGCGAATCGTTTGAAGATCATTATCTACACTTCGCGACCGGGCATCATCATCGGCCGCAAAGGCTCCGAGATCGACAAGCTGAAAGGCGATATCTCTTCGCGCACCGGCCGCGAGGTCCTGGTTTCGATTCAGGAGATTCACAAGCCCGAGCTGAACGCGCAGTTGCAGGCGGAGAAGATTGCAGCCCAGCTCGAGAAGCGAATTGCGTTTCGCCGCGCGATGCGAAAAGCCGTGGAGGAATCGCTGCGGTTTGGCGCGCAGGGTATCAAAGTGAAAGTCAGCGGCCGTTTGAACGGCGCGGAAATCGCGCGCAGCGAATGGCATCTGCAAGGTCAATTGCCTTTGCACACTTTGCGCTCGGATGTTGATTACGGATTCGCGGAAGCGAACACGACGTTTGGAGTAATTGGCGTGAAGGTCTGGATTTATCGCGGGCAGATTCTGGATGCCAACGCAGCCATGGCGCGTGGCACGGGAACCGATCCGATGAACGACACGCCGCGTCCGCGCGAAGGTCGCGCCCGGCCGCGCCCGCGCAGAGAAAGGCCACAAGAGTAGGAGCGACAAGTCGGCATTTGAGATTTGATATTTGAGATTTGATATTTTGGGATTTGAGAAGAACTTATGTTGATGCCGAAGAAAGTTAAGCATCGTAAACAGATGCGTGGTCGCATGACCGGCGTCGCGAATCGCGGCAGCATGATCAGCTTTGGCGAGTTTGGTTTGAAGACGCTGGAAGCGGCTTGGATTACGGATCGGCAGATCGAAGCCGCGCGTATTGCGATGACCCGTCACATCAAACGCGGCGGCAAGATTTGGATTCGCATGTTTCCCGATAAGCCCGTGACCAAGAAGCCGGCGGAGACTCGTATGGGAAAAGGCAAGGGCGCACCGGAATATTGGGTGGCGGTCGTAAAGCCGGGCCGAATTCTTTATGAGATTGAAGGCGTCGATGAGAAGACGGCGCGCGCAGCGATGAAGCTGGCGTCGCAGAAACTTCCGATCAAAACGAAGTTTGTGACGCGAGCCGAGCAAGAAGGAGGCGCGATCTAAATCAGTTGCGAGTTTCGAGTTTGGAGTTTCGAGTTGAGACAAGCCCGAAACTCGAAACCCGAAACTCGAAACTGTGAGCGCAGCGAACAATGAAACGACGTGAAGAAGTAGATAAGTATCGCGATATGGCGGATGACGATCTCGCGGTGGAGGCGGATCGGCTGAAAGAGTCGCTGTTTCGCTTGAACTTCAAATTGGCGCTGGGCGAAGTCGTTGCGATCAAGAAGATGCGCCAGGAGAGGAAGTCGCTGGCGCGGATTCGCACCGAAGTGCGACAGCGCGAGCTGGCAGCAAGCAAATGAAGGTACGCACTCCTCCGGAGTGTTAGCACGCGAGACGCGTGCGTACCGATTGAGGCACGCCGGAGGCGTGCGTACCGAAAAAGATGTTTAGAAGAAAAAAGAAAGACGAGCCGACCGATACTCCGGCAGCGCCAGAGCAAACTGAGAGCGCTCCGAGTGAGGCGCCTGTGCAACCTGTTGCCGAAGCGTCGGCAGCGCCGGAGCAGACCACGACCGCAGCCGCGACACCGGAGCCAAGTGTGGTTGCGGGCGCTGAGGATTCGAAGGCGACCAGCGGCAAGCGTCGCGGCAATCGCGTGCAGAAGGTTGGCACCGTTTCATCTGACAAGATGCAGAAGACCGTGGTGGTGCGGGTAGATCGTTTGGTGTTGCATCCGAAGTATCGGCGCTACGTGCGGCGCACTTCGAAATTCATGGCGCACGACGATCTCGGCGCGACCACCGGCGACCGCGTGCGCATCGTCGAGACGCGGCCACTGTCGGCGAAGAAGCGTTGGCGCGTAGTTGAAATCGTGCAGCAGGCG
Organism: uncultured Blastocatellia bacterium; assembly: GCA_965653755.1. GTDB lineage: Bacteria > Acidobacteriota > Blastocatellia > Pyrinomonadales > Pyrinomonadaceae > UBA11740. Next base: position 7,277 of record CBFHBI010000011.1, on the reverse strand, counting down.
GCCAAGTAGTGAATAGTAAATCGTAAATAGTGAATAGAGCGGTTTGGCTGTCACGTCAATTTACGATTCGCGATTAACGATTTACGGGTTTAAATCATGATTCAAATGATGACCTCGCTGGAGGTCGCTGACAATTCGGGAGCGCGGCGCGTCGAGATGATTATGGGCATCGGCGGTTCGACCGGCGCGATTGCCAGTCTCGGCGATCGCATAAAGGTCACGGTCAAAGAAGCCGCGCCGGACGGTGCGATTAAAAAGGGCACGGTGCAGGATGCCGTGATTGTCCGGACGCGCAAAGAGGTGAGACGTCGTGACGGCACCTATATCCGTTTCGATCAGAATGCCGCGGTGCTGATCAAAGAAGACGGCACGCCGATTGGCACGCGCGTTTTCGGTCCGGTGGCGCGCGAGCTGCGCGACAAGAATTACATGAAGATCGTTTCGTTGGCCCCGGAAGTGATTTGAAGTGAAGCAAGTCCCGATAGTTGGGGTTGCAAGGTGAAAAAGTGAAGGTTCTCAAGAGAGCAAAAATTAAAAAGAGCGATCAGGTAGTGCTAATCGCTGGTCGCGATAAAGGCAAGCGTGGCCGTGTGCTCGCGGTGGCGCCGGCGCGCGGCAAGATTAAGGTCGAAGGCGTGGGCGTGATCAAGCGCCACCAAAGAGCCCAGGGAAACAAGAGCGGCGGCATCATCGACAAGGAATCCTGGATTGATATCTCTAACGTGCAGATTGTCGATCCGCAATCGGGCAAGCCTTCGCGGGTGGGCTACAAACGCAACGCAGATGGCGAGAAATTCAGAGTGGCAGCGGCGAGTGGACACTCGATAGAGAAGTAAATCGTAAATGGTAAATGGTGAATAGACGATCACCAGTGCAAGCATCCATTTACCATTCACCATTGACTATTTACCAAAATGGCTAGACTGAAACAGCGTTATCAAAAAGAGATCGCCCCTGCGATTGCCAAAGAGTTCGGAATTAAGAACCCGATGGCAATTCCGCGGCTCGACAAGATTGTGCTCAACATGGGCATGGGCGAAGCGATTGCGAATTCGAAAGTGCTCGATACGGCGGTCGAGGAGTTGAAGTCGATCGCCGGGCAGAAGCCGGTGATTACGCGGGCGAAGAAATCTATTGCGAGTTTCAAGCTGCGCCAGAACATGCCGATTGGCGTGATGGTGACGTTGCGGGGCGAGCAGATGTACGAGTTCTTCGATCGACTGGTATCGATCGCTTTGCCGCGCGTCCGGGATTTTCGCGGCGTCTCGCCGAAGGCCTTCGATGGGCGTGGCAATTACACGATCGGCATTCGCGAGCAGCTGATCTTCCCGGAGATCGATTTCAACAAGGTCGATAAGCTGCGCGGGATGAATATCTCGATCGTGACGACCGCGCGCGACGACGATCAGGCGCGGGCGCTTTTGAAGGCGTTGGGGATGCCTTTTAGACAATGAAACCGTGAATGGTAAATGGTAAATGGTGAATCGAAGTCACCGGCCATTTACGATTCACCATTTACTATTTACGAGCAGATGGCAAAGAAATCATTAATCGCGAAAGCTAATCGGAAGCCGAAATTTTCCTCGCGCGCTTACACGCGTTGCCGCCGTTGTGGGCGGCCGCGGGCGTACCTGCGAAAGTTTCACCTGTGCCGCATTTGTTTTCGTGAGTTGGCGCTGGCAGGGCAGATCCCGGGCGTCGTGAAAAGCAGCTGGTAAGAAGCATTGCCGATTTTCGATTGCCGATTTCCAATTGGTTTTTCAATCGGCAATCGGCAATTGCCAATCGAAAATGGAGTTGTAACGAATGACTGATCCTATTGCCGACATGTTGGCGCGAATTCGGAACGCCGTCTCGGCCAAGCATTCGCGCGTTGATATCCCAGCCTCGAAGTTGAAGCTGGAGATCGCGCGCATCCTGAAAGAGGAAGGCTACATCAACAACTTCGTCGTCAAGGGCGAAGGTGCGAAGAAAGTTGTGCGCATCTTTTTGCGCTATGACGCGCGCGGCACTTCTTCGATTACGTATCTGGCGCGCGTCTCGCGGCCGGGTCGCCGGGTTTATGTCGGCTCGCACGAAATTCCGCGCGTGCTCGGCGGTTATGGCGTCAACATCGTTTCGACTTCGCGCGGTCTGATGAGCGGCAAAACGGCGCGCAAGGAAAACGTCGGCGTCGAATTGCTGGCGGAAGTCTATTAGAAATTGCCGATTTCCAATTGCCGATTGCCGAGTGGAGATCAGATAAAGCTTGATTCAGCCGCCAATTGGCAATCGGCAATTGGCAATCGGAAATAATACATGTCTCGCATTGGTAAGAAACCGATAACGATCCCGAAGGGCGTCACCGTCGCGATCAAGGAAGGTGAATTGGAAGTTAAAGGCACGAAGGGCGTACTCAAGACTCCGATTCCCACAGGCGTCACGTTCAAGCAGGAAGATGGATCTTTGGTCGCGGAACGCGCGTCGGACGATCAGGCGGCGCTGCATGGTTTGGCGCGAGCGTTGGCGAGCAACGCGATTGTGGGTGTGACCGAAGGTTTTTCAAAACAGATGGATATCGTCGGCGTGGGCTATAAGGCGGACGTGCAGGGACGCAAAATTGTTTTTGCTTTGGGCTATTCGCACCCGATCGAGTTTCCGCTGCCGGAAGGCATCGAAGCCAAGGCCGAGCGTCTGCCCACCAAGGGCAGCATTCAGCAGTATCAGACGACCTTGACTGTTTCCGGAATTGATAAGCAGAAACTCGGACAGGTCTGCGCCGAGATGCACAAGCTGCGCAAGCCGGATGCTTACAAAGGAAAGGGCGTGCGTTACGCTGACGTGCAGTTGAAATTGAAACCGGGTAAGACCGGTAAATAGTAAATCGTAAATCGTGAATAGATGTTCTATTTACGATTCACGATTAGCGATTCACGAAAATGGCTAATCGAAATAGAGCAGAAGTAAGGACGGCGGTGCACAAGCGCATTCGTCACAAGGTGCGCGGTTCGAGCGAGCGCCCGCGCCTCGCGGTCTATCGCAGCTTGAATCATATTTACGCGCAGCTTATCGATGATGATAAAGCGCAGACCTTAGCATCCGCCTCGACGACAGAGAAATCGCTTGGGGTTAAGTCCGGCGGCAACATCGACGCGGCCAAGAAGAGAGGCCAAACGATTGCTGAACGGGCGTTGGCTGTGGGCGTGAGCAGCGTCGTTTTCGATCGCGGCGGTTATCTCTATCACGGCCGCGTCAAGGCTTTGACTGACGCAGCGCGAGCGGCTGGGCTGAACAAGGGTGAGGCTGTCGCGGAAGAAACCGCAGCGGTGGAAGAACCGCCGGCTCCCGAGCCGGAAGCTAAGCCGAAGAAAGCCAAGAGCAAGAAAGAAAAGAGCGGTAAAGAATCATAATGAGGCAACCGAAACAAAGAATTTTGGCGCAGGGACTTGACCTGAAAGACCAGGTTATTTCCATCAATCGCGTGACGAAGGTCGTCAAGGGCGGTAAGAACCTTTCATTCGCCGCGCTCGTAGTTGTGGGCGACGAAGGCGGTCACGTCGGTTTTGGTACCGGCAAGGCGCGCGAAGTGCCTCTGGCAATCAAGAAAGGTGTCGAGGCGGCGAAGAAGAACTTGATTCGCGTGCCTTTGATTGAAAATACCTTGCCACATGAATTGATTGGCCGCTTTGGCTCGGGCCGGGTGCTGATGAAGCCGGCGTCTCAAGGAACGGGAGTGATTGCGGGTGGTGCTGTGCGCGCCGTCATGCAAGCTGCGGGCGTGCGCGACGTGCGGACAAAGGTGCTCGGATCGACCAATCCGCACAACGTGGTGCGCGCGACGTTTGATGGGCTGCTGCGCATGAAAGATCCGTTCGAAGTGGCGCGGTTGCGTGGGAAGCAAGTGGTAGAACTGTAACGCAAACTAACAGTTTGCGTTACCTGAAAGCATCATGGCGAAGAAGAAAACAGCAGACGCTGCGGCCGGCAAAATCAAGATTCAGTACTATCGCAGCACGATCGCGTTTCCGACCAAACAAAAAGAGGTTGTGCGCAGTCTGGGCTTGCGTAAATTGAATCAAGTTGTCGAGCGGCCGGACACGCCGTCGATGCGCGGCACGGTGGCCAAGGTGCCTCACCTGCTACGGATTATTGATTGAGGAAAGAGCTTGTTTGACATTTGATATTTGAGATTTGTTATTTGCTCGCGCGGATCGCCTTGGTCCCGAAAAATGACAAATCTCAAATATCAAATCTCAAATATCAAATGGATTTTTTAAAAATGACTCTAAGTCTGAACAACCTACATCCGGCAAAAGGATCGACACATAAGAAGAAGCGCTTGGGCCGCGGGCCTGGCACCGGTCTCGGCAAGACCTCCGGGCGCGGCGAGAAGGGTCAGAAGTCCCGCTCGGGTTATTCTTCAAAGACCGGTTTCGAAGGCGGCCAGATGCCGCTGCATCGACGGCTGCCCAAGCGTGGGTTCACCAATATTTTTAAGAAGCAGTGGATCGAAGTCAGTCTGGAAGCGCTCGAAAAGAATTTTGATGCGAACACGGAGATTACTCCGGAGGTGCTGCATAGCCGCGGCATTATCAAGAAAGCGCAGCATGACATCGTCGTCCTCGGGAACGGCGAGGTGACCAAATCGCTGAAAGTCTCGGCGCATCGATTTACCAAGAGCGCCAAAGAGAAGATTGAAAAGGCCGGTGGAAGTGTGACTATCGTGGGCCAACCGGCGTAGCCACTTAATAGTGCTTTGTACTTTGAACTTTGTACTTTGACCGTTAGCGCGCGTCGCTCGTAATCTTCAAAGCACAAAGAGCAAAAATCAACGCACGCTTTTCGTATGGAAAAATTTCTCGCCGCAGTTCGCAACATGTTTCAGGTGCCGGATCTTCGCCGGCGCATTTTCTTTACGCTGGGATTGTTGGCGGTCTATCGTCTTGGCGCCCACGTTTCCGCCCCGGGAATTAATAAAGCGCGACTCGATGCGGTCTGGCGAGACGTCAGCGGCACTCTGCTGGGCGTGCTCGATCTTTTCTCCGGCGGCAACTTCCGTCTGATCTCGATTTTCGCCTTAGGCGTCACGCCGTACATCACTTCTTCGATCATTTTGCAGTTGATGACAGTCGTCTCGCCGCAACTGAAAAAGTTGCAGGAAGAGGGCGAGATGGGCCGCCAGAAAATCAACCAGTGGACCCGTTATTTGACGGTTGGTTTGGCAGGTGTGCAGACCACGTTTGTCGCGCACTGGCTGCAGATTAACGGCGTCGGGGCCAACACCTGGGGATTTTTGTTGACCACGATCCTGACGCTTACCACCGGGACCATCTTCGTTATGTGGCTGGGCGAACAGATCACCGAACGCGGTGTCGGCAACGGCATTTCGCTCCTGATCTTCGCCGGCATCGTGATAGGTCTCCCGCGTGGCGTGCAGCAAGTGATGCAGCGCGTCAGCGGCGGCGACACCATGGAAATTCTCGGCGTCGTGGCCCTGGTGGTGGCGCTGGTGGCGATCATCGCTTTCATCGTTTTTGTCGAAGCGGCCCGGCGCAAAGTTCCCGTGAGTTACGCCAGACGCCAGATCGGAAGCCAATCGGTCGGGCGGCAACAGACGACCATGCCCTTGAAGCTCAACATGGGCGGCGTGATTCCCGTCATCTTTGCTTCGTCGGTGTTGTCGATGCCGCAAAGTTTGTTTTCGGCCGTGCCGCCAAAGAATCCGGCAAACTGGTACGGCAAGATATTCACCTTCTTCCAGGTGTTTCACGCGGGCGATCCGTATTACGAGTTGATCTTTCTCAGCTTGATCGTTTTCTTTACCTTCTTCTATGTCTCGATTGTCTTCAACGTCGAAGAAGTGGCCGATAATCTGCGCAAGCACGGCGGCTTTATGCCGGGCATTCGGCCGGGCCGCTCCACTGCTGAGTATCTCAATACGATTCTCACGCGGCTGACCACGGTCGGCGCGATTTACCTGGCGCTGGTCGCATTCTTTCCGCAATTCATGTTGAGCGGTTTTAAGGTCGGGCGTCTGCCTTTCATTGGCACGGCGCTGGAATCATTTGTGAGCACCACGCCGGGATTGGCATGGATTCCAACGGGCATGGGTTATCAGTTTTATTTCGGCGGCACGAGTCTGCTGATCCTGGTCGGCGTGGCGATGGATACAGTCGCGCAGATTGAAGCGCAACTGGTGATGCGCAACTACGAAGGATTTCTCGGAAGTGGCAGCAGGCTGCGAGGGCGCAGAGCTTGAGCGGAAAGATTATCGTGTTGATGGGGGCGCCTGGTGCCGGTAAGGGCACACAGGCGCGTTTGATTCAAGAGCGACTGGGACTGCCACAGATATCGACCGGCGATATGTTGCGGGCCATGGCTGCTGAAGATATCCATAGCACGCAGGCTTCGGGGATGCTCGTGTCCGATGACTTTGTGATCGAAATGGTGCGCGAGCGGACCGCTAGATCAGATTGCCGCAACGGCTATGTCCTTGACGGTTTCCCGCGGACTTTAGCCCAGGCGGAAAAACTCGAAGAGCTGGCCGTCGAACAAGGCAAGGAGCTGAAAGCGATCCTGATCGATGTTCCGAATGGAGTCTTGGAGCAGCGATTGACGGGCCGGCGCATGTGCCCAGTGGGAAATGAAACATATAACATTTATTTCAGACCGCCGCGGATAGAAAACATTTGCGACCTGCACGAAGGCATAACTCTTCAACAGCGTCCTGACGATTCCCTGGACAAGGTTCATGTGCGGTTGGAAACCTATAATAAACAAACCGCGCCGGTGATTGATTATTATCGACGAGCAGGCCGCCTGGCGGTGGTGAACGGCGATCAGGACTCGGAAGCAATCTATTCGGACCTCAGCGAGATACTGACCAGAGAGTCAGCCCCGGCCACCGGATGCGCAGGAAAATGATCATCGGCAAGTCGCAAAAGGAGATCGACAAAATGCGGGCCGCGGGGCAACTGGTCGGCCGCGTTTTGCAAGAACTGCGCGCGATGGTCGAGCCGGGAATAACGACCTTGGAAGTCGATCGCGCGGCCGAGCAAATGATTCGCGACGCCGGCGCGTACCCCACTTTCAAAGGATATAACGGGTTTCCGTTTTCAATCTGCGCCTCAGTCAACGAGCAGGTCGTCCACGGCTTTCCCTCGCAATATGAATTGCGGGAAGGCGACATCTTCTCAATTGACGTGGGTGCGACGCTGAATGGGTTTGTGGGTGACACGGCGACGACCGTAGCGGTCGGCGAGGTGAGCGAGGATCGCTTGCGTTTGATGCGCGTAACT